>NZ_LKCP01000087.1:0-17258 GCF_001518755.1 Bacillus sp. AM 13(2015)
TCAAATCCTGCCCCCGCAACCAAAATGGTCCGGTAGTTCAGTTGGTTAGAATGCCTGCCTGTCACGCAGGAGGTCGCGGGTTCGAGTCCCGTCCGGACCGCCATTTTTCAAAAGAATACTTGGCTCGGTAGCTCAGTTGGTAGAGCAACGGACTGAAAATCCGTGTGTCGGCGGTTCGATTCCGTCCCGAGCCACCACTATTTGCCGGTGTAGCTCAATTGGTAGAGCAACTGACTTGTAATCAGTAGGTTGGGGGTTCAAGTCCTCTTGCCGGCACTGTTTTTCAAAAGTGGAGGGGTAGCGAAGTGGCTAAACGCGGCGGACTGTAAATCCGCTCCCTCCGGGTTCGGCGGTTCGAATCCGCCCCCCTCCACCATTTTTTATTTTCATAGGGGCATAGTTTAACGGTAGAACAGAGGTCTCCAAAACCTCCGGTGTGGGTTCGATTCCTACTGCCCCTGCCAATTATACTTTATAATTCATTACATCTATGGCGGTTGTGGCGAAGTGGTTAACGCACCAGATTGTGGCTCTGGCACTCGTGGGTTCGATTCCCATCAATCGCCCCATTTTATTATTGGGCTATAGCCAAGCGGTAAGGCAACGGACTTTGACTCCGTCATGCGTTGGTTCGAATCCAGCTAGCCCAGTTGATGTGCGGAAGTAGTTCAGTGGTAGAACACCACCTTGCCAAGGTGGGGGTCGCGGGTTCGAATCCCGTCTTCCGCTCCAATAATGGCGGCATAGCCAAGTGGTAAGGCAGAGGTCTGCAAAACCTTTATCCCCGGTTCAAATCCGGGTGTCGCCTTTTTTGAAAAGACTGCCGGGGTGGTGGAATTGGCAGACACACAGGACTTAAAATCCTGCGGTAGGTGACTACCGTGCCGGTTCAAGTCCGGCCCTCGGCACCATTGTTTTTAATATAAGATGCGCTCTTTAATGATCATGCCGGTGTGGCGGAATTGGCAGACGCGCACGACTCAAAATCGTGTTCCTCACGGAGTGCCGGTTCGACCCCGGCCACCGGTATCTAGTTTTAGATATTCTTTATTATCATTCATTACAGAAGAATTAAGGAATATCAACGTTTAAAACGTCTTTCTACAAATTGTAGGAGGGCGTTTTTTATTTGTTTTTTAACTGGTTTTTCACACAACAAAATTACTTCAAATCGTGTTCTGTTCACTGGTGAAAGGGGAATTAGCTAAATGGCAAGACATTAAAATATTTGAGACCACATTCTATTCAGTATTAAATGAATAAATTTGAGGGGTTTCTTAATTCTCTAACAGTACAAGAAATAAATTTTGCTGAATTAAAGCCTTACAATATGACAGAGGAGGAGATTATCTTTTACTTTATTGATGGTTACCTTATTATTAAACTAAAAGGGCAGGATAATTGAAGAAGGATGAGATAAATTGTACATAGGAGAGGTGTTGTCATGATTACGGTTAAAAATGCTGAAAGTTATCTTAAAGATAGCATTGGTGAAGATATCGATGATATAAAAAAGGTTTGGGAAACATTTAAGGCTTTTTCAAAGGAGGCAGTTGAGGGCGAAGAAGATAAAGAAATTTTATTTCAGTGTGGTGTCTATGACTTTACAGGAGAGGAACTATTTCATTTTGACCTTGTACGTCAGTTTACAGTTTATGAAGAAGATGATTATTCTCACATGGAACAACTACACTGTGAATTTTTATTTAAACCAACAAGCGAGTTAAAAAATTTAAAAGTGGTAGAAGAATGGTCAATGGATTATGACGATATCGATCATTTTTTTAATCATATTGAAAGTATTCATGAGTTTAAAATACCTTTGAGTTTAAAGCCGATAAAATCAGAAATATATCAAGAAGAACTTTGATTCTTATTTTATAAACGAGTACTTTACTTTAAGAGGGTATACCTTGCCTTTTAGGAATAATTTATCACGGGTGCCGGTTCAACCCTTGCCATCGGTATCTATTAAAAGTTTCATGATTGGTTTTTACCGTGAACCTAACGTTTCACCCTTGTGGTAAACGTTTTTTTGTGGTTTAAATGAGTTATTAAAAATAGAAAACTATTAGAAAATAATGAGCATGTACTTTTTTAGCAGAATAATCTTTAGATGATTTGCAACATTTGATAAGATACATTTAACCATGTAAGGAAACAAAATGGGGCAGCACATTCACACAAAACAGTGTACTACCTTTGTGTAACTAAAAATATTTGGGGAAATACACATCTTTAGCTGACATCATCATTGTGACCCAATTTTAGGGGAGAATTTATGAAAAAACAAAGTGACCATGAAGAGTTATTGACAGGTGGCAATGTCTCGAACGTATATCGTTCGGGAGATACGGTTCGTCGAGAAGTAAAGTCAGACAATATCAATATACGAAAGCTGCTAAAGCATTTAGAAAAAAAGAATTTTTCCTATGCTCCAAAGTTTTTAGGGGTTGATGAAAAAGGTAGAGAGATCTTGTCTTTCATTGAAGGCGTAGCTGGTCATAATCCCTTAAAAGAATACATGTGCTCTCACCATGCCTTAAAAGAATTAGCGAGAATGCTTAGACTGTATCATGATGCTGTTTGTGATTTTCCCATTTCAGACGATTGGGAACGAATGGACAATACGCCTAACAACATAGAGGTTGTTTGCCACAATGATTTTGCTATGTATAACATTATTTTCAAGGATAAAAAACCAGTAGGGATTATTGATTTTGATGTAGCTGCTCCTGGTCCGAGGCTATGGGATATCGCATATACCCTATATACATGTGTGCCTCTTAGTAGATTTTTTCGCACTGAAACAGGGGAGGTCGTGAAATATTCATCATTAGACCATGCAGACTATATAAAGCATAGAGTGAAACTGTTTTTTGAATCTTATGGGGAGGAAATAGCAGAAGATTATTTGGATATGGTGCTGCTGCGTTTAAAAGGGTTATGTCAGTACATGAAACGAAAAGCGAGTGAGGGTGATATCGCTTTTCAAGACATGATCCATGAAGGACATCTTGAACATTATCAAAAAGACATTCAATTCATTCATGAGCATAGAAAAGATTGGATGTAAAACTACTTACCTTTAAATAAGAAGTCAAAAGAGAAAAGAATGAATATAAAGAGGCGGCGTTGTTATTGCAAACGAAGACGATATTACAGGCTATCATTCAAGACGAGGGAGTAAATGATTATCCTCTTTTTAGACAGTACTGTGTGAGAAAAGAACAGGGCCTGCGTAAAGATGCGCTAAAAGTTCTTCAGGCCTTTATTGAAGAGATGAAAGAGAACGATTTTGAAGTACAGCGTTCATTTGTTGCTTGGCTGTTTGAGAAGATTGAACGGTTTGAGGATGGTCATCATTTGCTTGTGTATCCATTGATAATTGGGGTGATTCAGCCTGTTCTGCAAGAGTGGGAGAAGGTTGACCCAATGGATGTAAGACCATATCGCTGGCAGGGCTTGTTTGTACATCAGGGAGAAGGGCTGCCCTATTTATTGAAAGCGCTAGAGCTTGGGGGCAGCAAGGAGCAGCGTGTGATTGTTCAAATTTGTGAAATCTATTTATCGGCTTTATGGTATTCGTTTCATCATATACATGAAGATCTTTATTTAAGCACCTATGAGAAAGACCAAGAGCGAATTCAAGGTATTGAAGATGTCATGATGCTGATTGAAGATAAGAGGATTCGTACTAATGTTGAAAAACAAGCAGCCTATTATGATCAGCTTTTATCGGACTGGAAGAAATTTCAGCAAACGGAGACAAGAGGCTTCATGAAATGGTGTGCGGAGCGTAAGAAGCCGTATGAGTGGGTAGAGGCTTTTTATTATCAACAATAGATGAGGAAACGGCAGAATTCATTCTGCCGTTTATTTATACCATATTCGTTCTATTTCTACATGATCTGGTTTGAAATATTTCAGGATATAGACATCTGGATTGCTTAATTTTTCCCACTCCTTGAATCCAATCGTTGGATCGGCATGTTTAAGAAGCAGGCTCATGATATTACCATGTGTGATGAATAGGGTATGATCTTTTTCTAATTTTATTTGTTCGTGGAGCACTTCTACAATACGATTCATGGCTTCTTGGCTCGATTCTCCGCCTTCACAGGTCATATGTAAGTCTGTAAAACTGAGCTTTAGCTTCTCATACCAATTGTCTATGGGCTTGCTGCTTAATACACGTTCAGAGAGGCGCTGATCGATTTTTATCTCGAGCTGTTTTGCATGAGCAAGGGGCTCAGTAGTTTGGATCGCTCGTTTATAAGGACTTGAGATAATCTGATTAAGATGAATGCTGGAAAAAAACTGTGACAGTTCGTGAGATTGAGTGATGCCTTGTGGTGTTAAAGCTGCATCTTTAGATTGTCCAACTGCTTGGCAGTGTCTGACGATATAATATGTTTTCATTGGATACACCTTTCATTGAGTATAAAAAAATCATCCAGTATTGGATGAGGATTTGCGAAGAGCTAGGTAAGCTTGTTCGTATCTGTTTCTTTATAGGGATCTGTGAGCTTGGAGGTCAGGTCTAGGTTGAACAAAAAATCATCGACGGTGTCTGTGCCAAAGGGAAGTGTGGAGAAGTTGATTTGGATGCTGTCTTCTTGTTTTTCTGAAGCGACTTGCTGTGCAGGCTGCTTTTTTCTCCAGTTCTTAAACAAGTGCATGTGAGGCCCCCTTTTCTTTGAAAAAGATGGATTTATACATAATATACGGGGAGAGTTGTCCAGGCGTCAAATGTTTTCTTATAAAGGAACGATTCAATTGCTAAAAAAAGAGCCACAGGAAAGTGCGGCTCTTGTTGTTTCAGTTTACATTGCGTGTTGTAATGCTTGTAGTAATTTACGTTCGCATCTTAAGTTGTATCGCTTCTTATGGAGTTTCTCCGTTTTAAACCTGCCTATGACACGCCGGACACCGGGATCATAAATGATGAGCTCCCTGCAAGTTTGATCATGTAATAGTGCCTGAAACCAGCTATATTTTTTGAGATGTGCTGCGTTCCTCGAGATCTCCTCTTCATCCACTTTTAAAAAAGGGATATACACAGCAAGTGAAAAGATGTCTAAAATGAATCCCATTTTGCTTCCTCCTTTCATATTATTCATTACGCTTAGGAGAAGGCAAGGTTTCATTCAATAAACGTTAAAAACAATCCCAGTGCATAAACCATTCTTTTGATTCTTTGTCATAATAGAAATACATCGTGCCGTTATCACCAATCATGAAACGAGGTTTTTCTTCTGAGGCGATTTGTAGCATGAATTCGCCTTGTTGTTGATGGGGTGGGGATTGAATATACGCCCCATATCCACCGATTTTTGTGAACGAATAATTTGTGTATTGATTAAAAAAGTGGTCTGTCGCTTCTTCACTTTCGTTTACTTCTGTTAGATCCACATATGACCATGCTTCTTCCCAGCAAGGGAAATCCCTTTGCTCACTTTTGTTCCATTGGATTTGAAAGGGTTTGAGTCCTCTCACTTCTTCAGGAGTCTCAGCTACTTCTAAACCTTCGATTGATGCATATTCAATGAGCTTCCAGCCTTCGCCGTTTTTGGTGATATCAATCGGAAGTGCTTTCTGGTTGAGGAAAATTTGAATCAGCTTACACTCATTGAAGCCGTTCATTCCTCCTGGCACTTCTGGTAAATAAATTTGTAAGATCGGAATCATGGCACCATCTTGATCTGTCGGCCAGCCCTGATGAGGATCGATGAAAAAATGGCCTGCAAACCAGCTGTGTACAGCTGGATCAGGACGGAACCCGCCTATTTTGGCAATGGCTGGCGTTTTCCCAATTAGATTTAATTCTTGAAAAGCTTTGATCTCCATCTAATGTCCCTCCAGCTGTTAGCCTGCAATGTGTGCATCATGAAATGTGCCATTTATATTTCCTGTGATAATAATGACATGTCCCCAAAATAAATCACCGTCATGATAGTAGACTTCAAACTCTCCCTCAGGGTAAACATGCAGGCTTTCAAGTGAAATGCGGCTCATAAATTGATTCAGTGTGAGTTCTTCTTGCTTTTCAACTGATTCGTCTTGTTCCTGCCAATCCTTTGCTAGATCTATCAGCTGATTCGCGGCAAATGATTTAATAGAAGAATCCCATTTAACTTGTTCTTGTATGAGTTGTTTTGCTGTAGAAAGAGAGTCATTTATTTTTTCATCTTCTTCGAGGTTGAAGTAGAGAAGGCACTCTTCATTGCTCCATTGGATCGTCTTTTCAAATAAGTCTAGTCCTTTCACTAACTCAAAGGTTCCAAGTATGTCATCATGATAAAACACAGGCTTTTGGGCTTGTTCTAAAATTTCTTGAAGTGCTTGATCCTTTGTATCTGTATTGATCAAAGATACAAGCATGAATTCACCTTCGCCCTTTCGGACCTGGAGTGTAACGATTGATTCTTTATGTAATTGTGCCTGCTTTTCCCTTAATCCTTCGTCATCTGTTAACCAGCAAAGTCTTACATTTTCGTTTGTGATATGGCCGTTTTCCTTCCAGGCAATTAGTGGAATAGAAGCGGTCCAAAGAGGTGCCTGTCCTGCTTTTCCTGCCCCTACACCAGAAGGTCCTGTAACAGCAATGATAGTGACTATATCTTCTGAAAATCTTCCTTCAAAAGTGTTGATTTGTTTGTTAATCTTCATGTGATGTCCTCCAGCTCGATTTTTTTGTCATGAACATAAGGATGATATGATCAAAATCTACCTCTTAATCACACCGCACATTAGTAGGGGAAATCAAGCTTTTTTTGTTTAAAACTGTTTTTTTAGGAGGTACATGGATTAATGAAGGTTGAGTCACAATAAAAGAAGCATGGATCGAATTTTGTATAAATTTGGGTAAGTAAGTCGAAAAGCCTAGGTGATTCTTCCTTTTCTTTATAATTACTTTGACACGAATAGATGAAAAAAGTAAAGTAATACTGAGTGATTTACAAAACCTTCTTCATCCACTAAAACATGAAGTGTGCGTAAATTTAATGTAAATGGATATTTTTCCTTTTATTTACTCGTATTTTTTTGAAACTTATGATGCCTCTCGTTCGTTATATTAAAGGAGCGCATGTATCCGGCGGAGACAGAGCATCGGAATGCTTGACGAAGAAGATTTACATTTGCAAAATGAATGTAAATTTTTTATGATTTCATTTATATCAGAACGATGATAAGAAAGAAGAGGTTTTATGAAAAAAATATTTGCGAACAAATATAGCTTTTTTGTTTTGGCTGTCCTATTATTCTGGGCTAAATCATACACAGCCTACAAAATGGACTTTAATTTAGGAGTGAAAGGTTCTTTTCAAGAGGGGCTTCTCTTATTGAATCCATTTAGTTCAGCCATTGTGTTTTTTGGACTTGCTCTCTTTTTAAAGGGGCGTAAATCTGCCATTGTTTTAATTGTTATTGATTTTATTATGACCGCACTTTTATATGCAAATGTAGCGTATTACCGTTTCTTTGATGACTTTTTGACTTTCTCAACAATGAAGCAGGCAGGAAATCTTGGGGGAGGCATGACTGGCGGTGTGTTAGCAAGCATTAAGCCGCATGACCTTTTATACTTCCTTGATATCATCATCTTGATTGCGATTGTCATTTGGAGACCGGAAGTGAAGAAGTTCCAAATGAAAAAGACGTTTGCACTGCTGATTGTAGCTGCAGGTATTGGACTGTTCTTTGTAAACCTTCATTTGGCTGAAAAGGATCGTCCAGAATTATTAACGAGAACCTTTGATCATAAGTATGTTGTCAAATACTTAGGTGTTTACAATTATACGATTTATGACGGGGTACAAGCAGCACAAAACGCAACGCAGGTTGCAAATGCAAGCAGTGAAGATTTAACGGATGTTGTGAACTATACGTCTTCTCACTATGCGAAGCCAAATGCAGAGTATTTTGGAAAAGCAAAAGGTAAAAACATTATTAAAATTCATTTAGAAAGCTTCCAGTCTTTCTTAATTGACTACAAATTAAATGGAGAAGAAGTGACTCCATTTTTAAACAAACTGGCTCATGGGAAAGATGACTTTACGTATTTCGATAACTTCTTCCATCAGACTGGGCAAGGGAAGACATCTGATGCTGAGCTCATGATGGATAATAGTATGTTTGGTTTGCCAGAGGGAGCAGCATTTGTGACAAAGGGTGAAAATACCTTCCAATCACTACCTGCCATCCTAGATCAAAAAGCAGGCTATACGAGTGCAGTGCTTCACGGGGACTATAAATCTTTCTGGAACCGTGACACGATTTATAAACATATGGGAATTGATCAATTCTTTGATGCTTCCTATTACAACATGGATGAAGAAAACCTTGTGAATATGGGTCTGAAGGATAAACCGTTCTTCAAAGAATCAATCCCAATGCTAGAATCAATGAAAAAGCCATTTTATGCACATTTAATGACACTGACAAATCACTATCCATTTAATTTAGATGAAAAAGATGCGACAATCGCTAAGGCAACAACGGGCGATAAAACAGTCGATAACTATTTCCAAACAGCAAGATATTTAGATGAGTCATTAGAGCAATTCTTCAAAGACTTGAAAAAATCAGGTATGTATAAAGACTCAGTCATTTTATTGTATGGTGACCATAACGGTATTTCTGAGAACCATAACCGTGCAATGAGTGAAATTCAAGGGAAAGAAATCACTCCTTATCAAAATGCACAAAACCAGCGGGTTCCGCTCATGATTCGTATTCCTGGTAAGAAGGGCGGCGTGAATCATACGTATGGTGGTGAAGTCGACGTGATGCCAACACTTCTTCACTTACAAGGTATCGATTCAAATGAATTCGTGAATTTTGGAACAGACTTATTCTCTAAAAAGCATGATGAGACTGTTGCCTTCCGTAATGGAAACTATGTGACACCGAAATACACACTTGTCGATAATACCGTTTATGATACGAAAACGGGTAAAGTGGTGAAACAAAATAAAAAGACAGAGGCGATTAAAGCCCGTGTTGATAATCAGTTAAGTCTTTCAGATAAAGTGCTCTATAGGGATCTTCTTCGATTCCATAAGTTATCTGATTTCAAACCAGTGAATCCATCGGATTATTTCTATGGTAAAGCAAACAAAGAAAAAGAAGCGGATTCTTCTGCTAACTAACTGAGTTTTGGGCAAGCACAGAAAGGTGCTTGCCTTTTTCTCTCTCTTTGCTTGATTTGTTGGCAAAATATGTTTATATTTAGGGAGAAACAAGCGTGACGCCGGCTGGCAGCTGGTGACACACATTTCGTCCTTGGGGAATTCAGGAGGAGCTTATGACAACAAATACAAAAACACAAAAAAAGAAATCAGAATTATGGGGCTGGATCAAAGCCATCTTAATCGCATTTATTGCTGTTTTTATCATTCGGAACTTTTTATTCGCACCGTACATTGTGAAAGGGACTTCTATGGACCCAACACTGCATAACACAGAGCGGGTGTTTGTGAATAAAACGGTTGATTATTTCGGTGATTATAAACGGGGACAGATCATTGTTCTTGATGGGGAAGATCGCAGCACTCATTATGTCAAACGATTGATTGGTTTACCTGGTGATAAAATTGAAATGAAAAATGATCAGCTATTTGTTAATGGGAAAAAAGTGGCAGAGCCTTACTTAGCGTCAAACAAAAAGAAAGCAGCGGCAGATGGTACTTTGCTGACACCTGATTTTGGCCCTCTGACTGTTCCAAAAGGAAAGTACTTTGTCATGGGGGACAATCGCCAAAATTCAATGGACAGCCGCAACGGCTTAGGTCTTTTTACAAAGCGCGATATTCAAGGAACTACCTCATTTGTATTTTATCCTTTCCAAGACATTCGCTTACTCAATCATTAATAAACAAGAAAAAAGCACACAGCCGTGTGCTTTTTTCTATGTCATTCAGATTGACTTTTTGTAATCGCCTGTTCAAGATCTGCAAGAATATCTTCAATCGCTTCTGTTCCAACAGATAAACGAATGAGCTCTGGTGTGACACCTGTCGCTTTTTGTTCTGCCTCGCTTAATTGTTGATGCGTTGTGCTGGCAGGATGAATGATGAGAGATTTAGAATCGCCCACGTTTGCGAGATGGGAGAAAAGCTGCACAGAATCAATGAGCTTTTTACCTGCTTCGCGCCCACCTTTGATTCCGAATGTGAGGATCGCGCCTTGTCCTTTTGGTAAATAGGTTTGAGCAAGTTCATAGGATTCGTGACTTTCAAGGCCCGGATAGCTTACCCAATCGACAAGAGGATGATCCTGTAAGAACTGTGCTGTTTTCAACGCATTTTCACTATGCCGCTCAAGACGAAGGTGTAATGTTTCTAAGCCTTGCAGAAGTAAAAATGAGTTGAATGGCGACAGAGCTGCCCCTAAATCACGTAAGAGCTGTACTCGTGCTTTTGTGATATAAGCCGCTTCTCCAATCGCTTCTGTATATGTCAGACCGTGATAACTTGGATCTGGTTCAGTCAGCCCTTTGAACTTATCGCTGTCAGCCCAAGGGAATCGGCCGCTATCAACGATGACGCCGCCAATTGATGTACCATGACCGCCAATAAATTTTGTCGCTGAATGGACGACAATGTCTGCACCGAACTCAATAGGTCTTAATAAATAAGGGCTGGCGAGTGTATTGTCCACAATAAGCGGGATATGATGCTTGTGTGCAATGGCTGAGATGGCTTCAATATGTAAAATGTCACCTTTTGGATTCCCAATGCTCTCTGCATACACTGCCTTTGTTTTGTCTGTGATCGCTGCTTCAAGTTCTTCAAGGTTGGATGAGTCGACGAATTTTACTGTAATGCCGAGTTTTTTGAGTGTATGGGCAAATAAATTGTAGGTGCCGCCATAAAGACTGCTTGAGGAAACGATTTCATCCCCGGCTCCTGCAATGTTTAAAATAGAATAAGTCGTCGCTGCTTGCCCAGAAGAAACAGCAAGTGCACCAATTCCACCTTCAAGCTCTGCGATACGCTTTTCAAATACGTCATTTGTCGGGTTCATAATACGTGAATAAATATTTCCCGGTTCCTGAAGACCGAATAAATTCGCTGCATGATCACTATCTCTAAAACCAAAGGAGCTTGTTTGGTAAATAGGCACGGCTCTTGAATAGGTCGCTGAATCAAGCTCCTGACCCGCGTGAATGGCTTTTGTTTCTAAACGAAATGAACGTTTTTCTGACATGTGTGTATCCTCCTTTTGTTAGATAAAACCAACTGTTTTGATAAGAAATATTTAATAAGACTATAAATCTTGTTCACTGCTCGGTCAATCATTTTTTAGATAAATCTGAAAAAACAATAAATATAGTTGACAGGTAGGAATAGTGTGTATTAACATGAGCATACTGAAAACGCGAACAAGAATGGCTGATCGGTCAACCGAAGGCTCTATCACTCAAGCATGAGTGAAGAGCCTTTTTTTATTTGAATGAGAAAGGATGATGAA
Source organism: Bacillus sp. AM 13(2015) (assembly GCF_001518755.1). Lineage (NCBI taxonomy): Bacteria > Bacillati > Bacillota > Bacilli > Caryophanales > Bacillaceae > Bacillus > Bacillus sp. AM 13(2015). The sequence continues at coordinate 11,479 of NZ_LKCP01000087.1, forward strand.
GATGGAAAAAAAGAAAAAACGAAAAAAATACAGAAAACACATGGATATCACACTAGACATCTTAATTGAGCGGAACAAATATGAGATTTACAGCAGCAAGGAACGAATAGAAGCGATTTACGATCGGATTGATGAAAAGCATACAAGGACAAAATAACCATTTTATAAATTTGAGTTGATTTATGGGATTAATATGATTTAGGATGGTGCTAACAAATCAATATGATTAGCTGATCGGACAACACGAAGGCTCTTATCTCTTTTTTGGGGATAAGGGCCTTTCTGTGTATGTATCTGATGGCAAGAGGAGTGGAGGGTTTCAATGACGATTTCAATTGATATTGCGGATAAATCCTTTTGGAAAGACAAACAGACCATTCGGGTACTTGAAGACTTAAGATTGAACATCATTCCCGGGGAATTTGTAACAGTGATAGGTCCAAGTGGATGCGGAAAAAGTACGTTGCTAAAAATCATAGGCGGGCTCGATACAGCGTATGATGGGCAAATTTTGATAGGAGACAGACGGATCACAGAACCTGGAATGAAACAGGGCTTTATCTTTCAGGAACACCGCCTATTTCCATGGCTGTCAGTCGAAGAAAATATAGCAGCCAATTTCAATTTAAAACAACAGGATGTACGCCGCAAAGTGGATGAATTGATTGAAATTGTTCGATTAAAAGGATTTGAACATGCTTATCCACATGAGCTTTCAGGAGGAATGTCGCAACGGGTTGCCATTGCGAGAGCACTCCTTCGTGATCCGGAGATCTTATTGCTTGATGAACCATTTGGTGCGCTGGATGCATTCACACGAAAACACTTGCAGGATGTGCTGCTGGACATTTGGCAGGAGAAAAAAACAACGATGATGCTCGTTACTCATGATATTGATGAATCGATTTATTTAGGAAATGAAATTGTGCTCTTACAAGCGAGACCTGGCCGAATCCATAAAATTCTTCCTGTGAATCTGCCTTTTCCGCGTGATAGAACATCAACCTCTTTTCAACATTTAAGACAAAAGGTGCTTTCAGAATTTGAGAAAACAGATGAATTGTTACTAACTGATGGATCAGGGATTTAGGGAGGGGAAATCGCATGAAAAAGATACAAATGATCGTGATTTTTTTGAGTCTTCTCCTTGTTTTAGCAGGGTGTGGTCAAGCAGCAGACGGCTCAGAAAACAAGGTGAAAGAAATTCGGATTGGGATTCAGCAAAGTTTGAGCCCGCTGCTTTTAGCAAAGGAAAAAGGGTGGTTTGAACAATCATTTGAAAAAGAAGGAGTGAAGGTAAAGTGGGTGGAGTTTCAAAGTGGTCCTCCCCAATTTGAAGGACTTGCTGCAAATCAATTAGATTTCTCGCAAGTTGGAAACTCACCTGTCATAGCAGGTCAGGCAGCGGGTATTGATTTTAAGGAAATTGGTTTATCTCAGGATGGGCTGAAAGCGAACGGTATTTTAGTGAATAAGAACAGTGAGATTCAAAAAGTAGAAGATTTAAAAGGGAAAAAAATTGCTGTCGCTAAAGGGAGCAGTGGCTTTGATTTTTTATACAAAGTATTAGATCAGGCAGGTTTATCTGCGAAGGATGTTCAGATCATTCAGCTACAGCCAGATGAAGCGATATCAGCATTTGAAAATGGATCCGTTGATGCTTGGTCGATCTGGGAGCCGTTCTTATCACTTGAAACGATCAAGAAAGGAGCAAAGCTGCTGGTGAATGGGGAAGCGACTGATTTATATTCTCCAGGTTTCACACTTGTTCGCACTCAGTTTGCTGATCAGCATCCTGAACTAGTGGTGAAATTTTTAAAGGTATATGACCATGCGGTGAAGTGGCAGAAATCACATCCAGAAGAGGCTGTTACTCTATATGCGCGTTTAAAAAATTTAGATAAGAAGGTCGTCACACAAGTATTAAACAATACGGAACCACTCAATAAGCCCATTTCGAAGAAGATCATCAATGCTCAGCAGCATACCGCTGATTTTCAATATAAAACAAAGGCGATCCAGCGGAAAATTGATGTCAATCAGGTTGTAGATAATTCGTTTATTGAAAAAATGCTGAAAGAGGAGATGGATGAATGAAAGCTATTTCGAACCCGGCTTTAGCATCTAAAATTGAGCGGTCAAAGAGAAAAAGGAGAAAAGCGTCTTCTTTATATAAGTTAAAGGGACTGGTATTACCTGTTCTACTTATTGCGGTTTGGCAGATTATAGCTGGTTCTCAAATTGTTTCTTCCACTGTATTGCCTTCGCCCGTTTTGATTGCTGAATCCTTTCGAGAGTTGATACGTTCTGGTGAGCTGTTTGGCCATCTTTACATCAGTCTTTATCGAGCAATATGTGGATTTTTACTTGGGGGAGGCTTAGGTCTTATGCTGGGCGTATGCGTAGGGTTTTCTAAAAAAACAGAGCAGTATGTAGATCCGACCTTGCAAATGCTGAGAACCGTTCCCCATTTAGCGGTCACACCTTTATTCATCCTCTGGTTTGGCTTTGATGAAACGGCGAAAATTTTATTGATTGCACTTGGGGCTTTTTTTCCGATTTATATTAATACTTTTCTAGGTATTCGCAGTGTAGATAATAAGCTATTTGATGTGGCCCGCGCCTTAGAGTTTAATCTGTATCAAAGCATCACAAAGCTGATTTTACCGGCTGCTCTTCCGCATATTCTTCTGGGCGTGAGGCTGTCATTAGGAATTGCTTGGCTAGGTTTAGTGGTAGCTGAGTTAATGGGTTCAAGCAGCGGCGTCGGCTATATGATTATGGATGCAAGGCAATTTTCTCAAACGGATAAAGTGTTTGTCGGAATTATCATCTTTGCAGTAGTAGGTAAGCTGACAGATTCATTTGTACGTCTGTTAGAAAAGCGTCTGCTCAAGTGGCGCACTAGTTATCAAGGTGAATAATAACAGGGGGCGATGTCATGAATATTTTATGGTTTATTCCAACGCATGGAGACGGCCGTTATTTAGGGTCAACAAAAGGGGCAAGACAGGCAGACTATCCATATTTTAAACAGATTGCTCAAGCAGCTGATCAGCTTGGTTATACAGGAGTCTTGCTTCCGACTGGGAGATCATGTGAAGATCCATGGCTGACGGCAGCTGCTTTAGCTGCTGAAACCACTCATTTAAAGTTTCTCGTGGCTCTTAGACCAGGGCTTATGCAGCCGTCTGTTGCTGCTAGAATGACGTCTACATTAGATCGTCTTTCAGGTGGAAGGCTGCTGATTAATGTGGTAGCAGGGGGAAGTAAAGAGGAGCTTGAAGGAGATGGTCTGTTCATTTCTCATGATGAACGCTATGAGGCAACAGAAGAGTTTTTGACGATTTGGAAGCGGTTATTGAAAGGAGAAAATGTTCAATTTCATGGCAAACATCTACAAGCGGAAAATGGCCGGCTGTTATTCCCACCAGCTCAAACCCCCCATCCACCAGTCTTTTTTGGTGGATCATCATCATCAGGAATTCAAGCGGCCGCCAAGCATACAGATGTCTATTTAACTTGGGGCGAACCGCCTGCACAAGTAAAAGAGAAAATTGAACAAGTGAAGAAACAGGCTGAAAAGGAAGGAAGAACGGTGAAGTTTGGCATTCGTCTTCATGTGATCGTGCGAGATACCGAAGAGGAGGCATGGCAGGCAGCGGAACATCTGATTCGTCATTTAGATCAGAAAACAATTGAGGAGGCGCAAAAAGTTTTACAGGGGATGGACTCAGTAGGTCAAAGACGAATGGTGGAATTGCATCAAGGGAGGAAAGACAAACTTGAAATTAGCCCAAATCTTTGGGCAGGCATTGGCTTAGTACGCGGCGGTGCAGGAACAGCACTCGTCGGAGATCCGCAAACAGTAGCAGATCGTATCATAGAATACCAATCTCTAGGCATTGATACATTTATATTTTCTGGCTACCCGCACCTAGAAGAAGCTTATTATTTAGCAGAGCTTGTTTTCCCGCTCCTTCCATTTAAGAGATCGGGGGATACAGGACTCTCTGTGCCAGCTGGTGAAATCATTGGGAACAATCATTTTCCAGATGCAGCCTCTGCTGCTAGTTCCTCATAAATATGAAAAAGCAAAGCAGTTTGTGATGGCTGCTTTGCTTTTTTTCATAGAATAGGAGCGAGTCATATGTTGTGTACTGCTGAACAAGGTAAGGGCTTTTTTCCCAATCGATTTTCTTGTATATACATATTTTTAGAGTCAAGAGAAGAAGGAAAATATACTCACTCTTTTATCGGAATGATCAGTAAATATTTCATAATTGATGTTATTGCGACATATAATCAGGACTTTTATATCTGATATATCGGGGAATTCTTTCTATCTCACAAAAAAGAAAGAATAAAAATGATAGATGATAAATATGGACTATTTGAAAAAGAGAAGAAAAAAGATGGTGCAAATGACATTAAATGGGTTTTGTGGTTCTTAAGAGGTGTTAAAATCTAGTAAATAAGAGAGGGTTTAAACAGATGAAGGTGAATAATTGAATAAAAAGTCACATTTTAATCAAATGTATGTTCGGTCAAAAATGGGATGTTCTGTAGATGTTTGGCGTGTGACGCCTATGATACGATCATCATAAGCTGGGAGGTGAAAAGTATGACTTATGCAGCGCCGCAAGTTGACTATTCCACTATGGAACCTGCTATTATGGACCAAGCTTGGTTCTTAGTATTTGTTGCTGTCCTTCTTGGATTGGGAGCAACAGTCGTTCTAGGAGCAGCAGTTTGGTGTATCGCAAACGGCAAGGGTAGCTTTACAGGAGCCGTTCAGTGGGAAAGTGGCTTAAAAGTCCAAATTGAATGTAAGTAGCTATACTTAGGATTCATCTTTTTACTTCTTAGATAAGACACCAGGGCTAAACCGTCTGTGGCGGGCGGTTTAGCCTGATCTGTTTTTAAAGAATATGCAGACACTTGGAGGTTATATGTTTACGATCGAGAATTTAACCAAAACGTATAAAAATAACGTGACTGCTGTCAATGATTTTCATTTAAAGATCGACCCTCATCAAATCGTTGCTGTTGCTGGACCGAATGGTTCGGGTAAAACAACGATGATTAACTGTATACTTGGCATCATTAAGCATACAGAAGGAAAAATTCATTTGCAGGGCGTCACTAATGATGAACCATCCTTTAAAAAACAAGTAGCCTATGTTCCAGATGACCTGCTGCTCCCTGAAGCATTGACTGGTGCTGAATATTTAGAGTTTGTTTCTTCTATGTATGAATGTAAAACAATTCACAGAAGAAATCAACTAATTGAACTGTTTGATATGGACTCGGCTTTATCAAGACCGATCGAAACCTATTCACATGGGATGAAAAAAAAGACACAGCTGATTGCTGCATTTATGCTTGATAGTCAATTGGTGATCATGGATGAGCCCTTTAGAGGACTTGATATTGAAGCGGTTATAAACACAAAGAAACTGATGAAGCGGTATGCCGAGCATCATGGTGCAATCTTGCTTTCAACGCATGATATGCTTTCAGCGGAAGAGCTGTGCCAGAAAATCGCCATTATTTCTAAGGGAAATAAAATGGATGAAGGGACAGTCTCAGCCTTAAAGGAGAAGTATCAATCAAGCACACTGGAACAGGTGTTTCTGAAAGCTTCAATGTTAAGTGATAGGGGTGCACATTTTGATGAAATCATTAATCATTTCTAAATGATGTTAAAATGTGGACAGCAGGAAATGTGAATAAGCTCTTTGATACTCAAACCAAGCGGATCACTGTGTCTTATTCTT
>NZ_LKCP01000088.1:0-12256 GCF_001518755.1 Bacillus sp. AM 13(2015)
AAAAAGCGGGATGAAGAAAAATGGAGAAAAGTATCAAGTACCTGATATGAACATCAAAGATATTAAGCTTTACAGGGGACACCTATACTCTGCACCGGAAATGTCTCAAGTGGGAGAGACAGCTGCACCCGTTTTTAATGAAAGTATGTTTGAGTTATTTCCACATCTAAGTGAACGGATGTATAAGATTCTTGAAGAAAACTTCTTTCCATTTTACGAAAAACTCGATCGCCAAATAAATGAGCCTATAACCATTGAAAAAGCAATCGAAGGCTTTGAAGAATTAAAGGCTTTTTATATACGAGCATATGATGATCATTTTGATATCATCATGCCACAAGTCATTCTGTCATCCATAATCGAAGACATGCTTGTGACGTATACCGGTGATCAAACACAAGTCGTCTTGCTGCACGAAATGATGATAGGCGTGATGAACAAATCTCTTGAAATAGATAAGATGCTATCGGATATAGCAAAGGAAGTCCTTCAAGATCCAGAACTTCATCAAGCATTTATTCAGCATGAAAAGAACCCAGAGCTGTTGTATGCACTCAATCACTCGAAAAAAGGAAAACACTTCATTTCGAAATTAGAAGAATTTCTCCAAGTTTACGGCTGGCGATCTGTTAAAAGTCATGACTTTACGGAAGAAACATGGATAGAGAACCCTGAATATATATTAGATATCATTAGAAATAACATTCAGACCCGATGTGATTTTGATGAAGAATTTGCAAAAGCAGTGATCAAAAGACAAGAGACGTATAAACATTTTATGAGTCAAGTGAAGGATGAGTCGTTTAAAACAAAATTTGAGACGCTGTATCAATATGCCCTTCAAGCAGCGAATATCCGAGATGACCACCATTTCTACATTGATGCCATGTTAGATGCTAAAGCCCGGGTATATCTATTAAAAATTGGTGAACTTCTTACACAAAAAGGAGCAATTCCTCATCAAGATGATATATGGAATCTCTATGATGAAGAGGTATACAAAGCACTCACAACGTCTACCTCATTCGAATCGGTTGTCCAGCAAAGAAAAATAGAAATGAAACAAAATGAAGACATTCAACTCCCAGCTTACACCGGCACACCAACTGAAGCTGAATTGCAGCAAGTGGAAAGAATGCTTGGTTCGTTAAGAGAAAACGAAAACAACACAAACGATGTGATCCATGGAATTGGCGCATCCAGTGGTATTGTTTCTGGAAGAGTAAAAGTCATTACATGCGCTGAAGAATTCTCACAATTTCAAAAGGATGATATTTTAGTTTGCAAATCGACTACACCCTTATGGACGAGCTTATTTAGAGATGCAAAAGCAGTCATCACAGATGCTGGAGGCATTTTATCCCATTCAGCTATTATTGCTAGAGAGTATATGATGCCAGCTGTCTTAGGGACTAGAATAGCAACTGAAACACTCCAATCCGGTGACCTTGTGACAGTAGATGGCAGCAATGGACGCGTTCAGATATTAAATCAGCATTCACGTTCATGAACTAATCGTATTGGCGGTCATAGATTTTATCGGTATACTTACTTTGTTGCAAACACATTCATAACCTGAGGTGAGTATGCTTGTTAAAATCTACAAATCAACGAATCATTCGCGCAACAATGGATTTATTAACTGAAAAGGGCTATCAAAAAACAACAACCAAAGAAATAGCGACAAAAGCGAATGTGAGTGAAGCAACTATTTTCCGCAACTTTAAAAACAAACGCGGCGTCATTGCTGCCATTATGAAGATGAAATCATTACCGACAAAAACCCTAGAAGCAGAATTTAAAGGCGATTTATACACCGATTTAAAGTTTCTCGGTACCTATTTCCTTGAAAATTTGACTTCCAAAAAAGAATTTATTTATATCAGCATGCGAGAACCAGATATGTTTAAGGATTTAACGAATCATGAAAAGTTATATCCTCAAGAACTGAGAGAAATGCTGATACAATATTTCAAAAAGATGGGTGCCAAGCATCATGTATTAAAAGAAAAAGAAGACATTTATGCAGACATCTTCATTAGTACGTATTATGGATTTTTCATTCAGCAACTAGAGCAAGATTTCCAACTCGTGCTCACACAAAAAGAAGATTTTATTGAGACATGCACACACATTTTCATGAGAGGAATTTCTCCCGCTTAAAGGGTGAAATTCTTCTTTTTTACAAAAGGTGGTATACACATTGAAGTTAAACAAAGAGAGCCTCATCATCTATTCTTTGTTGCTTGGGGCTATACTAGTTCCAGTCAACTCAACGATGATCGCAGTTGCTCTATCATCCATATCAACGTATTATGATCAATCCCTTTCAAACATCACTTGGGTTGTCACAATTTATCTTATTGTCATGGCAGTCACACAGCCTATCGCTGGTAAGTTAGGAGATATATACGGACACCGGCGAATGTATTTAATTGGGGTCATGCTCTTTTTAATTGGCTCGATCGGATGTGCTTTAGCACCTAATCTAGCTTTTCTCATCATTTTTCGTTCCATTCAAGCAGCTGGTGGTGCTATTTTAACACCGAATAGCATTGCATTGATTCGTGCAACAGTATCCCCCGAAAAACTGTCTAAAACAATGGGATACTTTGGGTTTGGAGCCGGTATTGGTGCCGCACTTGGACCTTTTATTGGTTCGATTCTTATTCAGAGTTTTGATTGGCACTCTATATTCTTTGTAAATATCCCATTCTTGTTCCTTACACTTGTGACCGGCGTATTACTCATTCCAAAAATAAACCATACACGCTTACAAGTAAATGTGGACATCATTGGTTCATTGTACTTAACCATCGGGATTGCCACACTCATTCTATGCACAAAAAGCCATTTGCTAAATGAATACTTGATCTATGGAATTCTAGCGTTGATCGTCATTCCATTATTCTTTATACATGTACGGAAAGTAAAGAATCCGATCATCGATTTATCGCTTTTTAAAAACAGTTCATTTACAAATGCTAACCTGTCGATCATGCTAAGTAATTTTGTCATGTATGCCATCCTTCTAATTATGCCGCTGTTTATGGAACAACAACTTTCACTGTCTCATACACAAAGCGGTATCATTCTATCAGTATTTTCTCTTTGCATGTCTATTAGCGGCTTGCTAGGGGCAAGACTCCATCCGAAAAAAGGCGCTAAAAAAATGATTAGCTTTTCATTTATCTGCCTCACTTTATCAGGGATCATGTTAATCACACTCAGTCAGTACCCTACCTTACCACTGCTTATCGTGACACTTATCGCAGGTGGAATTTCATCAGGGATTGGAATGACTAGTATGCAGATGGCTTCTTTAACGTCTGTTGATCAAAGCTTATCCGGTTCAGCATCTGGTATTTTCTCTACCTTTCGATATTTTGGCAGTATCATTTCGTCTACATTGATTGGTGTCATGAGTGGTTTTCAATCTTTATTTATTGTATTAATGGGTGCAGGCATTCTTGGTTTCTTTTTATCTCAACGTGTAAAAACAAAATCAACCTCCCCATCATCTGAACATTCCGCCTAATGGCTCCCTTGCTCTATGTCTATTTAGAGCGGGGGAGTTTTTCATCATTTGTATCACTGTAAGCTATAGCAAGTGCATCCATCAAATCCTGAAAATCATCTTTTAAAGAAGGAAAAATGGCATACGACCAGACAAAAAAGGAACTTCAAGTACAAATTGTCTCCCCTCACTTCACCTAAAAACTCTTTTTCATTCTTTTCAGCATAGATAACTTCAATTTTTTTTCACAATTTTTGTGGTATGATTTTGAAAATAGAGAACGCAAAGGAGCGGAAGAATGGAACGCATGAAATATGTTTTAATCTGTTTATCAGCTCTACTTTTATTCTTGACAGGCTGTGGAAAAGAACAGCAATTTACACCGCCAGGCAGCTCTCAATCGATCGCTGTCATCTCTCAATTAAAAAAAGCCTCCTTTTCAATAGTTGATATACAAAAAAACAAAATGCTCTCTTCTGTGGATTTAAAACACCCACTTACTGATCTTATTCAAATCAATAAAGACGTCATCATTGCTACAAGTAAAGAGGGAGAATCCCTTATCGAAATCAATTTAAAAAAAGGGACAGCAACAGATTATATGAATTTGGATAAAGGGCTGACTTCCCTTACATATGATGCAGCTTCTCATACATTAATTGCTGCAAATTCGCAGAAAAATGTCGTTTATTTTATTGATACGAAGAGTAAAAAAATAAAATCAACTGTGAAAACCGGAAAATTACCTTCTTCTATGACACTTTCTTCATCAGGTGTTTTATTTGTTTTAAATGCAGAAAGTCATACTGTCTCAGTCATAGATATTGAAAAGGAAAAAAATATACGTACGTTTTCTGTACTTGAACGGCCTTCTGGGATTCATTTTGATGGGCAGTCCATTTGGATCGGCGGCATGGTAAACAAGGTACCTTAAATAAGAGTATTCTTGCTTATGACCCTAAAACTGGCAAAAAACAGCGAGAAATAAAGCTAGGCGTTATGCCTGTTGCATTTTTTCCAGAGAAAAATTCTTCTACTTTATATGTACTATGTCATGGAGATCATACGCTATACAAAGTAGATACCAAAACAAATAAGCAGCTTGCTTCTGTTGAAACTGGTCAAAATCCGAATTATATCACCGCTGATACGACATCAATTTATGTGAGTAACTTGGATGACAACTCAGTATCCATCATCGATAAACACTCACTTATTATGAAAAATCAACTAAATGTCCCATCAGGACCTTATGCTATCGTGTTGGAGGAAAAGAAATGAAGGAACAAATGCGTATTTTAATCGTAGATGATGAGCTTGATATGCTTGAGTTAATCGGGTCTTTTTTAAAGAGACATGGCTTTCACATTACTACTGCGAATAATGGAAAAGATGCCTTGTATCAGCTTGAAAAGGAATCTATTGACCTTGTTGTATTAGATATCATGATGCCTGACATGGATGGATTTGAAGTCTGTCAGCGTATTCGACAAACATCTCAAATTCCAATTTTATTTTTAACAGCAAGGAGTTATGAGGAGGACCGAATTAGAGGACTTGAAATTGGAGCAGATGACTACATCATGAAACCTTTCAGTCTACGTGAGCTAGCAGCAAGAATTGAAACAACCCTGAGACGAATTAGAGGTCTTTCACTAAAGCGCAGCCGAATACAGATTGGTGACATGGAGATTGATCAAGATGGCAGACAAGTTTACCTCCATCAACAGCCCGTTAATTTAACAAGAAGAGAATTTGATTTACTCATGTTTCTTTTGCTCAACCAAGGACAAGTGTTTTCAAGAGAACACCTTTATCAAAAATTGTGGGAATCACATTCAACGAGCGGCTCTTTAAGAACAGTCGATACACATATCAAAACGCTGCGACTGAAATTAAAGGAAGCAGAACGATATATTAAAACCGTTTGGGGTGTCGGCTATAAGTTTGAGGAGGAAGAATGAAGCCATTATCGATTAAAAAGAAAGTACTCTTCTTAATCCTTGCAGTGATCGGAATCGTTGCAGCCTCAGCGCTTGCCCTTACTTTTTACTTATACCAGCATTTATATATTGATAAACAGATCGATTCCTTAAGTTTGCAAGGTAAGAAGCTGGCAGAAATCTATCACACACACGGGAAAGACAAGTATTTTACCGACAGAATGAAATGGGCAAATGACTCAAGTCAGGCGAACGTTATTTTTACAGATGATCCAATGGAACTTTCAAGTGGACTTCCTTTTGATACGGACACAAATGACAATCTCATTACGTTCAAGGAACGCCAAAAGCTCCTTCAAGGTGAAACCGTCGTGTTAATTAGAGAACACCCGAAGTTTCACCAAGATATTCTTGGCATCGCCATTCCTGTTTTCTCAAGCAATGATGATCTATCGGGAACTATTTTCCTCTCCATGCCCTTATCAGATGTATATGAACCCTTTGTTCAAATTAGATTGACGCTTGGTATATCCATCTTATTGATTATGCTCCTGATATTCTTGATCGGATATAAGAGCTCCAATAAAATTGTGCAGACCATTAATAAAATGAAAGAAATTGCAATAGAAATGGAATCTGGTGATTTTTCAAAACGAATGGCCGTAACCAAAAAAGGAGATGAGTTAAACCAGCTTAGCCGCTCCTTTAATAAACTGTCTTCAACTCTCGAAAAAGTTGAACAGCACCGCAGAGAATTTCTTGCGAATGTCTCTCACGAACTTAGAACGCCTTTAAGTTATATGAAAGGCTATGCAGAAGGAATTGAAGAAGGGATCATTGATCAAAAGAAAGGGATGCAAATCATCCAAGATGAGGCCTCACGTTTAAGCCGTCTTGTGCACGATCTTTTAGATCTTGCACAGTTAGAAGGAGACTCTTATCCACTAACGATGGAGCCAATTGTCTTTGCACAGCTGATCCACGATGTTCTTGATCAAATGGCATTCGTCGCTGATAAGAAAAGCATTACTTTCAAACGAACGCTTGAAGAGGATTGTATTGTTTATGGTGATAGCGACCGTCTCCAACAAGTGATACGTAATTTACTGGACAATGCCATTCATTACACGCCATCTGGGAAATCAATATCAATTGAATTACAAGTTCACCAAAGTGTTGCTGAATTAAGAGTGACTGACGAAGGCAATGGTATTCCAAAAGAAGATCTTCCACATGTTTCTGAGCGATTTTATCGTGTCAATAAAGCACGAACAAGAAAAGATGGCGGCTCTGGCCTTGGACTAGCCATTGTCTATCAAATCATCAAAAAACATCATGGGACATTCGACATTCAATCTGAGCCTGGGTTTGGTACAACAGCTATCATTCAACTTCCCAATGCTCCATTCAATGAGAGCTCACCTACTCTATAGCTACTCACATATTTTACTCTCATTGGAATCACTATTTTATCTGATAAATTCAGTATCCATAGAACTTTCTACAACTTGAACAGCTCTTTTCATTAAGAGCTGTTTTTATTTCTAAAAAATAAAAAAATGGCCTTTTTTTATTAACACTTTATTCATATTTGCTTGTTACACTTTTTTCAAGTGAAGAAAAAGGAGTGACATGCTTTTGATCAGACGTTTTCAGAAATTTGATATTTATTTATTTTTCATATTGATCTTATCTGCCATCTTAAACATTTATAACATTTGGGAAGATGATACGGTGAATGCGTATTATACTGCGGCTGTCACAAGTATGATGCAAAACTGGCATAATTTCTTCTTTGCTTCATTTGATCCAGCAGGATATGTCACGGTGGATAAACCCCCGCTCACCTTCTGGCTGCAAACGATGAGTGCCAAAATTTTTGGTCTCCATGGATGGAGCGTCATCTTGCCTCAAGCTTTAGCAGGCATTGGATCTGTTTATCTGATCTATCGTCTTGTCAAACCAACTTTTGGTCAAGCAGCGGCAAGATTAGCGGCACTTATCATGGCGTGTACACCTATTGCGGTTGCTGTATCTCGAACAAATAATATTGACAGCTTACTTGTCTTTATACTTTTACTAGCAACAGGAATGATGTTCAAGGCTGTAAAACAGCAAAAGGTTCTTTGGGCGATTGTTTCGTTTGCGATGATTGGCGTCGGCTTTAATACAAAAATGCTACAAGCCTATATGATCGTACCAGCACTCATTCTTTTTTACATCATTGCCTACCGAACGACATGGAAGAAAAAGTTGTTATCACTGATGATTTCAATGATTGTTCTTTTAGGTGTATCTGCTTCTTGGTCTATCGCTGTTGATCTCACTTATAAAGACAATCGCCCTTATATGGGATCAAGTCAATCGAACTCAGCACTAGAATTAGCCTTTGGTTACAACGGTCTTCAGCGGTTGACTGGTCAACAGTCTGGCGGGGGAGGTGGCACAAATCAGGGTGAGGGACAGCCACCTTCACAGCAGGGTGATCAGCAAAATGACAATGATTCATCCACCATGCCTCAGCCGCCATCTAATGGAAATCAAAACAACTCAGACAATTCAAACCAATCATCCAGTCAGGAACAGCCTTCAATGCAAGGACCACCAAGCAGTGCAAACGGCACAACACCACCTGATATGCCATTTGGCGGTAATGGTGATGTACCGCCAAATGGCGTGGGCGGAAAAATGGGAAATGGCTCCGGCATGTTTGGTACAGGAACCAAGGGACCGCTACGTCTGTTCCAATCTGAACTATCCGATCAAATCAGCTGGCTGCTTCCATTTGCAATCTTCGGTGCGATTGGTATCTTCTTCTCGACTGCCTTTGAAAGAAGACGTCTCAATACAAAACAAAAAGAAACTCTATTTTGGTTAGCTTGGCTTATACCTGTTGCTGCATTTTTCAGTGTAGCAGGATTTTTCCATCATTATTATTTGATCATGCTGGCACCACCAATTGCTGTATTAGCAGGAGCCGGATGGGTTTCGATGACACAATTATTTCAAACAGGAACTGGGTTTAAAAAATGGCTGCTTCCAATTGCGATATTCGTTACAACAGCATTTGAAACCTTTATCCTATCCACTTTTACAAGCACGATCGGTCTTGGACTAAGCATTGCAGTCGGTATCATTGGTGTTGGAACAATCCTTTCTCTGCTTTTGATAAAAGGAAAAGAAAAACGAAAACAATTCGTGTCTCTCATCGCCATCCTTGGCATGCTGGTTGCACCACTATACTGGGCAAGCACACCTCTTCTTTATGGAGGAAATAGTATGCTTCCAGAGGCTGGTCCTCAGCTTGCCACTTCAAGTGGCAGCATGAGTTCACAAGTCAATGAAAAGTTGATCAGCTATCTTGAGAAAAACAATACGGGAGAAGAATTCCTATTCGGAACAACAGATGCAACCACTGCTTCACCTTACATTATTAAAACTGGAAAAGCTGTTATGGCATTAGGTGGATTTAGTGGATCTGATAACATTCTCACTCTTAGTGAATTCAAACAGCTCGTCAAAGACGGCAAAATCAAATACTTCTATCTTTCTGGTATGAGAGGCGGCAGCTCTGACATTCTAACTTGGATTCAAAAAAATGGAAAAGAAGTATCTGCTTCTAAATGGCAGAACAGCTCTACATCCAAAGTGAACCAACAAACAGACAGCCAACAATCAGAACAAAATGATCAGTCAAATGGACGAATGGGCGGAATGGAGAGCGGCACTCTTTATGAACTATCCGTTGATTAATTCATCTATTAAAAGGGAGGAACGATGACTGATGGAAAAGAACATACAATATTCTATTGTAGTCCCAGTCTATAATGAAGAGCTTGTGATCCATGAATCCTATCAGCGACTGAAAACAGTCATGGATTCGACGGGAGAAGCATACGAGCTTCTCTTCGTCAATGACGGTAGTATGGATCGAACAGCTGAACTAATTAAAGGGTATTCCCAAAACGATCCAAAGGTAAGACTCATTGATTTCTCACGTAACTTCGGACACCAAATTGCAATTACAGCTGGGGTGGATTATGCAAAGGGAGAAGCTGTCATCGTGATAGATGCAGACCTACAAGATCCGCCTGAATTGATATTAGAGATGATCGCAAAATGGAAAGAAGGCTATGAAGTCGTATACGCCGTGCGCACCAAACGAAAAGGCGAAACTTTTTTCAAAAAGCAAACCGCTTCCCTTTTCTATCGCGTTTTACGTCAGATCACCGAAGTAGATATCCCAATTGACACCGGTGACTTCAGGTTAATAGATCGTAGAGTGTGCCATGAAATGAGAAAAATACGAGAAAAAAATCCATTTGTTCGCGGGCTAGTCAGCTGGGTAGGTTTCAAACAAATTGCAGTAGAGTACGTTCGAGATGAACGTCTAGCAGGAGAAACAAAATATCCGCTCAAAAAGATGCTTAAGCTCTCGATGGATGGAATCACTTCCTTTTCCTATAAACCTTTGAAGCTAGCGAGTATAGCAGGAATTGCCCTTTCCGCTATCGGATTCATTTCAATGTTTCTTGTACTTTACTTAAAGCTTTTTACAAACAGCACCATTACAGGATGGAGTTCATTAATTGTCATACAGCTGTTCTTTAGCGGCATTATCCTCTTTATGCTGGGAATGATTGGGGAATACATCGGCCGAATCTACGACGAGGCAAAAGATCGACCACTTTACATCGTAAGAGAGAGTTACGGGCTTCAATCAAAGCCACATCCTGTTCAACCACCTGTTCATTTCAAGCAATACAAACAGCATTAAAAAAGCGTGTGAGACCTCTTTCAAGGTCCCGCACGCTTTTTGTATTAAGCAGCTGTTTCAAACCGCTTTCTGTTTATGAAGAAAGAAAGAGTAATCATCAGATAAATGCCCATTGTGACCATTGTTTGGACAATTGGAGTTGTTGACACAACGCCGATGAAAATGGCAATGATCGCAATCACAGAAAACCATGTTGTAAAAGGATACAACTTCACGCGATATCCTCCTGGTTCTGCTACACTTCGAGATTTTAAATGCCCGACAGCAATAATAAACCAGATGAATAAGACCGTATAGCTTAAAGATCCCATTAAATAATTAAAAGTTTGACTGCCTACAAAAAGAGAAATCAATACAGCGGCATACAATGTAGATGTACACACTAGGATTGCTCTAACAGGCACCTGCTGTTTTGATAGCTTTGAGAAGCCCTTCCATACACGCCCATCCATCGCTTGCGTATAAAGTACCCTTGAGGATGCGTACAGTCCAGAGTTCATAGAAGACAAGATCGCTAGTAAAATGATACCGTTCATGATGTCACTTGCATATGGCACGCCAATCGTTGCAAACACGGTGACGAATGGACTCACTTGCTCATTGTTTACTTGATTCCAAGGAATCAAGCTGACGATGATGAAGAACGGCAGTACATAGAAACCGATGATTCGTACAAATGTACTTTGAATAGCCTTTGGAATGACTTTTTCAGGGTTTTTTGTTTCTGCTAATGTGACCCCAATCATTTCAGTCCCGCCATATGAATACACCACAACAAGCATGGCTGCAATTAAGCCGCCCGTTCCATTCGGGAAAAATCCTCCGTGGCCAGTTAAGTTGGATAATCCCGGTGCTGCATGCTGACCAAATGAGACAAAAAGCATGGTTAACCCAATGATAATAAATAAAATAATGACAGCAATTTTAATAGAAGCTAACCAGTACTCCGTCTCAGCAAACATTTTAACGGAACAAACGTTGATCAATGTCACAACAAGTGAAATGATTAACACAAGTATCCAAATCGGCACCTGTGGGAACCAGTACTGAATAAAGATCGCAGATACGATTGCTTCCGCTGCAATGTTCAGCACCCACATTTTCCAGTATATCCAGTCTAAGAAATAAGCCGGATACTTACCTAACACAGGTTCAATTAAATCACGAAACGTTCTTGCGCCAGGTCGTGCAACCGTCATTTCGGCAAGTCCTTGCATAATAAATAATAAAATAAGACCACCAATCATATATGCCAAAATGACAGCAGGACCTGCGATATCGATAGCAGAGCTGCTTCCTTTAAACAGACCAGCACCAATTGCACCGCCAAGTGCGAGCATCATAATATGCCTTGACGTCATTGTTCGTTTTAACTGCACATGTTCCTTTTCCATTTTCTTTAGCTCCTTTAAATTTGAATCTTCAGACAAATATAAGATAAAAGCATATAAAAAGGCCAGTCATCTCCTTGAAGAGACGACTGACCTTGCAACCGCGTTACCACTCTAATTGATTCAACCATAGCTGAATCCATCTTAAAACCCGTTAACGGAGGTCACACGTAAAGACTTACTATTCATTCAGTCTTACCGCTCTTTGAGCGAGTTCAATGATTCGTTTTACTGCGTTGCACCAACCCGCAGCTCTCTTAAAAAACGGATGTTCATCTACTATTCTCAAGTCAAAGCGTTTATAGTCCATTTGTATATTCATCAAAGATTTTATTTTTTAAATATACTGACTAACCACGCAATTGTCAACATCCTTTTTCAGACATTCTCTTTTAACGAATCCAAACAGCTACTTCATCCATCGGACGGCGCGTTTTGCCGCGCTTCGGCTCGGTCACACGATAACCAAAGGCTGCCATGACAGAAATATCATACTGACCATCCTCAAGCAGCCCTTCTTCATCTAGAATGCGATGAATCTCATCGTAGCTGAATCCCTCGACTGGACATGAATCAATGCCAATTTGTGCAGCGGCTGTCATCATGTTTCCAAGGGCAATATACGTTT
>NZ_LKCP01000089.1:0-48225 GCF_001518755.1 Bacillus sp. AM 13(2015)
CTGAAGTAACAGAAGGAAGGTAAGGAAATGGGCCGCTATATCGTCAAACGATTGCTATCAATTATTCCTGTATTTTTATTAGCCACACTGCTCACAACTGGTATGATTCACCTTTCGCCAGTTGACCCGGCTGAGGCATATTTAGCAGCGGCTCATATCCAGCCTACGGATGAAATATTAGCGCAAAAACGAAGTGAATTTGGCTTAGATGAGCCATTTTATATGCAATATCTTCATACCATTGAAAAAGTCATTCATCTTGATTTCGGCCGGTCGTATATGTCCAATCAGCCTGTCGTTGATGAGGTGATGTATCGAATACCGGCGACGATTCAATTGGCACTGACCAGTCTGCTGATCGCTATTTGTGTCAGCATTCCGCTCGGCTTTTTCAGCGGCATGAGGAAAAATGGTGCCGTTGATCATGTGAGCCGGCTCATTTCTTTCTTAGGAGCATCTATCCCAACGTTTGTTTTGGGGTATTTGCTCATCTTCTTTTTTTCAGTGAAGCTCGACCTTTTACCAGTTGAAGGGGTCGGAACATGGGCGCATCTCATCCTGCCGTCGATCACACTGGCAGTCCCTTTAATTGCTACGTATACAAGGCTGTTACGTTCAAGTGTGAGTGAGGCGCTTCAAGAACCTTTCGTTCAATATGCGAGAATGAGAGGATTGAAGGAACAATCGATCATGTTCAAGCATGTGTTCAGAATCGCGATATCGCCGATGCTGACCGGACTTGGGGTGAACCTCGGCAAGCTGTTAACCGGAACCATTATTGTAGAGGCCGTTTTCTCATGGCCGGGGTTTGGCCGCTTTTTTATTGAAGCGATCTTTAACCGTGATTTGCCAGTCATTCAATTTTATGTCCTCATGTCAGCCTGTATTTTTATCTTGAGCAGTTTGATGGTTGACTTGATTCAATTGATCATTGACCCTCGTATTTCTAGAAAGGAAGGCCGCCAGCAATGATGACAAAAGTAAAACATCTTTTCTCTCATCAAAAGATGATCTCGATCTGCGCTCTGCTGCTCGGTCTCCTGCTGATTGTGACAATATGTGCGCCATGGATCGCCCCGCATGATCCGGCAGCTGTCAATCTAGCGATGAAGCTAAAGGGATCTTCGTGGGAGTATCCTCTTGGAACAGATCAATTAGGGCGGTGCAATTTATCTCGTATTTTATATGGTGCGCGTGTTTCGCTCGGCTGTGCGTTATTAATCTTTCTTTCTTCGTTATTCATTGGTTTAATTGTCGGCCTGTTTTCAGGATACAAAGGCGGCTGGATTGATCATGTTTTGATGAGAATCTGTGACGGTGTCATGGCATTTCCAAACCTGGTGCTGATCCTTGGGTTAGTCGGCATTTTCGGTCCGGGACTTTCTCAAGTCGTACTTGCTTTGATGCTTGTGCAATGGGTGTATTATGCCCGCGTCTTCCGAGGGATGGTGCTCAGTTTAAAAGAACAGAACTTTATTGCAGCTGCAAAAATCAGTGGGACCTCGCACTGGAACATCATGAGAAAGCATATGATTCCCAATGTCCTGCCGCCATTAGCAGTCATTGGAACACTCGAAATGGGCTGGGCGATTATGGACATTTCTGCGATGTCTTTCCTCGGATTAGGGGTTCAGCCTCCTATGCCTGAATGGGGAGCAATGATTCATGAAGGGAAATCGTATATTCAAACGAATCCTCAATTGATGCTGTACCCGGGTCTTGTGATCATGACTGTGGTGATTCTGTTTAATTTACTAGGAGAAGCCCTTTCAGAGAAATATGGTATCAAACGCCGTGTGTAAAGGAATGATCAATGTGCAAGAGCCCATTTTACAAATAGAGAACCTGCATGTGCATACGAAAACACCTCAAGGGACAACCCCTCTTATTCAAGAAGTATCGTTTGAAGTAGAGCGCGGTCAAATCCTTGGATTAATTGGTGAGAGCGGCTGCGGGAAAACAGTTACAAGTATGTCGATCTTACGTATGCTTGATCGAAAAACAACTGAAGTCACTGGCAGTATCACATTACAGGGACGAGAATTGATCGGTATAAGTGAAAAGAATATGCGGTCCATTCGAGGCAAAGACATCTCATATATTATGCAAAATCCAATGAACAGTTTTACGCCGGTATGGACAATCGGCCATCAGCTGGTTGAAACCATCCGCCGGCATTCTGCTGTTAGTAAAAAGAAGGCACGAGCACAGGCAATGGATGCTTTAGCGCAAATGAATCTGCCGCAGCCAGACGAACTGTTCAACAAATACCCCTTTGAATTAAGCGGAGGGATGCTGCAGCGTGTCATGATCGCCATGGCTGCCTGTATGCACCCGCCCCTCATCATTGCAGATGAGCCGACAACTGCTTTAGATGTACACAATCAGAAACGGGTGCTTCAGCATCTGAACCAAATTCGTCATAACTATGGAACGGCCATTTTACTCATTACCCACGATCTTGGTGTCATTGCTGAAATGGCAGATCAAGTTGTCGTCATGAAACAAGGAGAAATTGTGGAAAAGGCAGGAGTTCTTGAACTTTTTGAACAACCAAAGCATGATTATACAAAAAAACTATTAGCAGCTCGTCCATCTATCCCAGCTGTTTGCCCGATTTGAGGTGAGAAGGCCCTTGCATTTATTAGAAGTGAAAGCAGTCAGTCATGCATACAACAGCCGGTCGTTTCTAATGAGAAATAAAGGCGCAGCCCCTGTCCTGAAAAGCGTCGATTTGAACATTGAAGAAGGCACTTGCCTTGGACTGCTGGGACAAAGCGGTGCAGGAAAAAGTACACTTGGCCGCATCATACTTGGTTTAGAGAAACCAAGAGCTGGACAGGTTCTTTTTGAAGGTCAGGATGTTTATCGTGCAGATCAGCAAACACGTAAGCATTTTCGCAGGCATGTGCAAGCGGTATTTCAGGATTCCTATTCGGCGGTAAATCCAAGATGGACAGTTGAACAAATTTTATCTGAACCGCTTGAAAACTATGAAACCATGAGCCGAAAGGAACGTAAAAACGTGCTGATTCATTGGTTGGAAAGAGTCGGGCTCAGTGAAAAAGATTTGTCTAAATATCCGCACCAATTCAGCGGCGGCCAGCTGCAAAGGATCAACATTGCTAGAGCTTTATTGCTCCAGCCAAAGCTCATTGTACTTGATGAATCTGTCAGCAGCTTAGACATGGTCACACAGGCTGTCATTTTAGATTTATTAGTAGAATTAAAGAAGGAGCTGGGTGTGGCTTACTTATTTATTACACATGATATGACAGCAGCCTATCACTTAAGTGATCAATTGGCGATTCTTGATCAAGGAAAGCTTGTCGCCCAATTTCAATCAAAGGAAGAATTCTTTTCATCAGAAGAGGAAGCGGTGCGGAAAATGAGAGATGCAATGCTCGCAGACCATCCTTTGTCACGAACGATTGGCAGACCGGTTCGGTAAAGCTTTATTATCAATGCCTCTTTGAGAAGAGGCTATTTTTCATGAAAGGCAGGTGGCGTCGTGAACCATCGAGCGTATTTAGCTTTGGCCATTCCTTTAACGATTTCAACGATGACCACTCCTTTACTTGGAGCTGTTGATACAGCGGTTGTCGGTCAGCTCGCAAATCCTGCTTATATTGGAGGCGTTGCGGTCGGCAGTCTCATTTTCAGTACATTATATTGGCTGTTTGGTTTTTTGCGGGTAAGTACATCTGCTTTTGCCGCCCAGGCAAACGGGGCGCAGAATGAGGAGCAGGGTGTTCTTGCTTTTCTAAGACCTTTTTTCGTCGCCATCATCGTCGGACTTTGTTTTATTGCCCTGCAATGGCCGATTATTCAATCTGCTTTTCTAGTGATCTCTCCTGATGCTGATGTCCGTCAATTTGCCGCAGACTATTTTCATATTCGCATTTGGGGAGCGCCTTTTACTTTAATGAATTATGTCATATTGGGCTGGCTGATGGGGATGGCAAAAATGAAAGAAGCCCTTTCTTTACAAATCTTGATCAATGTCATGAATATGGCGCTTGCATTTCTGCTTGTTCATGTGTTTTCGTTTGCGGTCAAAGGAGTTGCGGCTGCGACATTGATGTCTGAACTAACCGCTTTTGTGTTAGGGGCATGGATCATCATGAAGCATT
Source organism: Bacillus sp. AM 13(2015) (assembly GCF_001518755.1). Lineage (NCBI taxonomy): Bacteria > Bacillati > Bacillota > Bacilli > Caryophanales > Bacillaceae > Bacillus > Bacillus sp. AM 13(2015). The sequence continues at coordinate 4,134 of NZ_LKCP01000089.1, forward strand.
CGTCAAACGGATTCCAGATGCCTTCCATTAAGAAAATCATGGATACTCACGCAGTGCAGAAAATGTTTCATGTGAATAAAGATTTGTTTATCCGGACGATCTGTCTGCTAGTGGTCATCAACATGTTTACGGCAAAAGGGGCTTCTTTTGGTACGGAGCTGCTGGCAGCTAATGCTATCTTATTTCAAATTCACTACATCATGGCTTATTTGTTCGATGGTTTTGCCAATGCGTCCAGCATCCTTGTTGGGCGGTCAGTTGGTGCAAATGACTGTTCTCTTTATGAAAAAACTTTAACCCTTTCAAGGCAGTGGGCACTTGTTATGGCATGTGTCATTGCGGCGGTTTATTTTCTATTAAAAGAGCCGATATTGAGCCTGTTTACAAATCTCCCTCAGCTGCTTGACGTGACATTACGCTATGCGGACTGGCTTGTACTTTATCCGTTTGCGGCTTGTTTCGGTTTGGTCATTTACGGCGTATTTACAGGTGCGACAGAAATTGCCCCTGTTAGAAATTCGATGCTGTTTGCAATGATTTTGTTTATCGTAGTTCAAACCGTGGTCACGCCCATTTGGCACAATCATGGCCTATGGTTTGCCTTTATCATCTATACTGTAGGGCGGTCTGGCTTTTTAATGATGTATAAATCGAGGCTGGATCAGAAGCTTTTTGCATATGATAAACACCCTTTGTCATCTTGACAAAAGGGTGTTCTTTTTCGTTCATTCGCTTTCTTTTTTCACCTTTTGATAGGCTTCATCAAGATGCTGAATTCGCTTCAATACAACCGCATTTTTGGTCAGCTGGTCTTGAACAAGCGTTGACACCACTGAGCGGTAATAGGCATTCATCGCATGAACTTTGTCTTCATTTTGGTTCATGGCGATGTGCTGTTTCAAGTTGTCGACAAAGTATGGAACGGAAAAAAGTTCAGACATAGAAATCACTCCTATTTCGTATATACGGTCCGTCAATCTTCATGTAAAATGATGAGAGGGAGGGGAGACAATGAGCCTTAAACTGCAACAAGAACAGGTATTAAAGCAGGTGCTCACACAAGAACTCAGGCAGGCCATTACGCTGCTGCAGCTGAATTGCGCAGAGCTCGGCGAGTATCTTGACCAGTTAGCGCTTGAGAACCCTCTGATTGAGCGGAAAGACACGGACAGCTATCAACCAGTTTATCATAAAAAATCACAAGAACGAATGACAGAGCCGTATCGAACGCATCAAAAAGAAAGCCTGCAAATGTTTTTAAAAAGACAGGCGATTGATTTGAATTTAAGTGAAAAGAATCAAAGAATCTTTCATTTTATGATTGAGTCCATTGATTCCAATGGCTATCTAAATGAACCGATCGACGCAATGGCAGCTGTCTTAAAGGTGCCAGCTGAAGAAGTAGAAGCCATCCTTCATCAGCTGCAATCACTAGAGCCTGCCGGGATTGGCGCAAGATCATTGCAGGAATGCATTCTCCTTCAGCTGCGAAGAAAAAAGGAGCGCTGGTATGAAGCTGAGCTGATCATCGAAGAGCATTTCTTTCTTTTTGCCAGAAAGGCTTGGAAGGAAATTGCGGCGAAAACAGGTGTTTCAATGAAAACACTCCAAGCGGTACAAGATGAAGTGTCTCAGCTTGAACCAAGACCAGGCCTTCATTTCTCATCTGATGAAGAGCATGTGTATATCGAGCCTGATGTGACGATTACTGTGGTGCAGGATCACATCACATTTGAGCTAAATCAGCGCGCTTTTCCAGACGTTGAAATGAATGAAGGCTACTTCGCCATGATTCAAGACCAAAAGCGGCACGAAGCATACACGTATTTAAAGGAAAAAGAGCAGCAGTACAATTGGCTTGTCCAAGCGCTGAGGCAAAGAAAGCAAACGATGACTCATGTCGTTCGAGAGATTATCTCACATCAGACGGATTTTTTCCTAACAGGGAAACATAAAATGAAACCGCTTACTATGAAGCGGATCGCAGATATACTGCAAGTCCATGAGTCAACAGTCAGCCGTACTGTAAAAGGGAAAATGGTGCAAACCCCTTATGGTCTCATGGAAATGAAACAATTTTTCCAAGCAAAATTAGAAGGGCATTCGCTAGAAGAGGCGTCCAGCTACACAGTCAAAACGCATATTGCAGAGCTCATTCAAACGGAAAATAAGAAAAAGCCGTATTCAGATCAGCAAATCATGACGCTGCTTCAGCAAACCTTTGGCATCCGCGTGTCGCGCAGAACCATTGCAAAATATCGCGAACAAATGAATCTTCCAGCCTCAACACTAAGGAAGCGCTACGATTAAAAAGAAGTACTTGCCAGAACATGGCACGTGCTTCTTTTTTTGTTGAAAGCAAGGCAGCTCGAAGATTTCTTGAAAATTAAAGAGGGGAGACGTGTGATCTGAAATTTTGGGGTAAAGTATAAGATAGGGCATGAGCCGATAGGGATAGACAACAGTGATGAGGTGAGACCAATTGAAATATAAACAAATCAAAACGAAAAAAATATATGAAGAAATTGCGGATGCATTAATTGAATCCATTCGTACAGGTGAGCTTCTTCCAGGGGAAAAATTAGATTCGGTTCAAGCGCTCTCAGAAAGCTTTCAAGTCAGCCGTTCCGCTGTAAGAGAGGCACTGTCTGCTCTTAAAGCGATCGGATTAATAGAGATGAAGCAAGGGGAAGGCACGTATGTGAAGCAGTTCGATCCTGAGCAGCTCACATTTAGTCTGTCTCCTGCATTTTTGATGAAGCAGCATGATATCACGCAGCTCCTTGAATTAAGAACCATTATTGAGACGGGTGCTGTCAAAAAGGCAGCGCTTTTGCGAACGGACGATGACCTTCATCAGCTGCGTGAGGCACTCGAACAAATGAAACTCGCAGAAGCACATAAAGAAATTGGTGAAGAGGCAGACCTCTCCTTCCATCTTGCTTTAGCCAAAGCCTCAAAGAATGATTTATTAAAGGCGTTAATGAATCAGGTCTCCACCTTGCTGGTAGAAACAATGCGGGAAACGAGAAAAGTCGTCTTGTTTTCAAGGAAAGCCTCCATTCGGCAGCTTTACAAAGAACATGAACACATTTACAAAGCTGTTATGGCAAGACAGCCAGAAGAAGCAGAAAGGGCGATGCTCACGCATTTAAAAAATGTAGAAAAACTGCTGAGTGATGTGAGTCAAGAACCGGCAGGACAGTCAGAACCACAGTAAGCTGTGCCGAATGAGGGCACAGCTCTATTATGAACGAGAAATATGCAGTTTCTTCATGCGATATTGCAGACTTTGCCTGCTCATGCCCAATATCTTTGCAGTCTGTGAAATATTATCGTCCATTTTTTCTAAGTAATGGACGATGTATTGTTTTTCGAATCGTTCCATCTGGGTTTGAAAATCAGTCGTATGTTCTGGGCTTGTATAAATAAACGTGTCAGCTGCTGCGGTATGCTGCAAAGGATTCGTCTGTAATTGCGCTGCAGGACGGCTTTCCCTATGTTGTTTAAATCTAAAATGATATGGAAGGTGATGCATGCTTAAGTAATCCTCATCCATCATCATATTCATCCCCGCTTCAATCACATGCTCCAGTTCCCGTACATTCCCCGGCCAATCATACGCTTGAAAAAGGGCTAGTACCTCTTCATCAGCCGCCTTCACCTCCATTTGAAACAGCTCATTATATTTTTGAATAAAATGACTGACAAACGTAGGAATATCTTCTTTTCGCTCAGAAAGCGGCGGAATAAATAAGGTGACAATACCTAACCGATAAAATAAATCCTTGCGCATGCGTCCGCCTGCGATCGCATCAACAGGGTCCTCATTCATATTAGCAATGACTCTTACATCAACAGCGATTTCTTTTGTGCTGCCTAACCTTCTCACCCGCTTCTCCTGTAATACGCGCAGCAGTTTTGCTTGAAGACCAGGATTTAATGAGTTGATCTCATCAAGCAGAAGTGTACCACCCTGCGCCTGTTCAAATAAACCGGGCTGATCAGTTGCGCCGGTAAAAGCCCCTTTTTGTGTGCCAAAGAGCAGACTTTCAATGAGATTATCAGGCAGTGCCGCGCAATTCTGGGTAATAAATGGTCCAGATGACCGGCTGCTGCCGTTATGAATGCTTTGAGCAAATAGTTCTTTTCCTGTTCCTGTTTCTCCCACAATGAGCACATAGGAAGAGGTGCGTGTTGCTCGTTTTGCATGCTCAATCACCTCTAAAAACGCAGGGCTTTGTCCAATAATGGAATCAAAGGTAAAGCGTGTGCTTCCTTTTTTCTTCATATTGTGGTGAATCAGCCGTTCCAGCTTGGTCACATCATTCGAAATTTCAACCGCTCCTTGGATGAGGCCATCTCGAACGAGCGGGTATGTATGATTAATCGTTGTGATTTCTTTTCCATTGTAATTATGATACGTCTGCTTTGCATGAACGGTTTGTTTCCCAGTGCGCAGCGCTTGGACGAGCGTACTGTGCATTTCGTCTTGGAAGACGAAGAGGTCTAATACATTTTTATGGAGAACATCAGAGCGTTTCAAAGACTCAATCTCCATCATTTTTTTATTATAAACAACAGTATTGCCATTCTCGTCAATTGCATGAACCCCGACATCTATTAAATCGAGCATTTGCTTATACAGATCAATCTCATTTGCCAGCTTTGCAGTATACGAATCTTCTTTCATTGCGGCACCTCCAGACGTTACCTCTATTTTACATGAAAAATTTTGCGGTTTCCTCTAAAAAAATTTGCAGGTGCAAATATATTTTGCATGAATAGCCTTTACAATCAGCGCCATGATGCAGGCAGAAAGTTGGCACAATCCTTGCATATCATATGTGTGTAGATGAACCTAATTTGAAAAAGGCTAGCTTATAGAAGGAGGAATAGACGATGACACAGACAAATGAATTGATTCAACAAACGGAACAATACGGTGCGGCAAACTATCATCCGCTGCCAATTGTGATTTCAGAGGCTGAAGGAGTTTGGGTGACAGACCCTGAAGGCAATCGATATATGGATATGCTGAGTGCGTATTCCGCAGTGAACCAAGGCCATCGCCATCCCCGCATTATTGAGGCGCTCAAAAAACAGGCAGACCGTGTGACACTGACTTCAAGAGCTTTTCACAATGATCAGCTTGGACCATGGTATGAGAAAATTTGTCAACTGACGAATAAAGAGATGGCACTCCCTATGAATACTGGAGCTGAGGCTGTAGAAACAGCTGTAAAAGCAGCACGACGCTGGGGCTATGACGTCAAGGGAATCGAAGACAATCGCGCAGAAATCATTGCGTGCGTCGGAAATTTCCATGGCAGAACGATGACGGCTGTTTCCCTTTCTTCTGAAGCAGAATATCAAAGAGGTTTCGGTCCAATGCTTCCAGGCATCAAACTGATTCCTTACGGAGATATTGAAGCGTTACGTGAAGCCATCACACCACAAACAGCGGCTTTTCTGATTGAGCCTATTCAAGGGGAAGCGGGAATTGTCATGCCGCCAGAGGGCTTCTTGAAGGAAGCGAAGGCGCTTTGTGAACAGGAACATGTGCTGTTCATTGCAGATGAAATTCAGGTCGGATTAGCGCGAACAGGCAAGATGTTTGCATGCGACTGGGAAGACATTGAGCCAGATATGCTGATTCTTGGGAAAGCTTTAGGCGGCGGTGTATTCCCAATCTCGTGTGTAGTAGCAAACCGCGATATATTAGGCGTGTTTAACCCTGGGTCTCACGGCTCTACCTTTGGCGGCAATCCTCTTGCGTGTGCGGTGTCGCTGGCTGCACTAGATGTCTTAATCGACGAAAACCTTGCAGCGCGTTCTATGGAGCTTGGCGAATACTTAAAAGACAAACTGTCTCGCATTCAAAGTCCTGTTATCAAGGAAGTGCGCGGCCGCGGATTATTTATCGGCATGGAGCTGACAGAGGCTGCGAGACCTTATTGTGAGAAGCTGAAACAAGCAGGACTGTTATGTAAGGAAACCCATGAGACCGTCATCCGCTTTGCACCGCCTCTCACTATTTCTAAAGAAGATTTAGACTGGGCGATTGGTCATATTGAAGCATTATTTCAAGCATAAATGTCAAAGGGGGAGAACCATCACTTTCTCCCTTTCTCTTTCCACGAACAGCGAATTTTGTCAAAGGATGATGAATAGAAGAGTGAAAGTGGGGAAGCGGATTTGAAGCAAGAACAGCATAATGAACTAGAACGTTCCATGAAAAGCAGGCATCTCTTTATGATTGCCTTAGGCGGCGTCATTGGTACTGGTCTTTTCCTTGGATCAGGACTCATTATCCATCAGGCTGGACCTGGGGGAGCCATTCTCTCCTTTATCATTGGCGGATTGTTAATGTATTTGGTGATGCTCTGTCTTGGAGAATTAGCAGTGGCGATGCCGACAGCGGGTTCCTTTCAAGAGTATGCAACCAAATATATAGGCCCGTCCACAGGCTTTATGATCGGCTGGCTTTATTGGTTTAGCTGGGCATGTACAATTGGACTGGAGTTTACGTCAGCAGGCATTTTGCTCCAAAGGTGGTTCCCGGATATCCCTGTTTGGCTGTGGTGTCTTGCATTTAGTGTGATTTTATTTGCCGTGAATGCCATCTCAGCTCGCAGCTTCGCTGAAACCGAGTTTTGGTTTTCAGCCATTAAGGTCGCTGCCATCCTATTATTTATTATCATTGGAATTGGCGCAATTTTCGGAATGATTCATCTGAAAGATGGAGAACCAGCCCCTCTATTTCGTCATTTGACGGATCATGGCGGACTATTTCCTAACGGTGTTTTTGCTATTTTATTAACCATGGTCACGGTCAATTTCTCCTTTCAAGGAACAGAACTTGTAGGGATTGCAGCAGGAGAGAGTGAAAGCCCTGAAAAAACATTGCCGCGATCTATACGAAATATTATTTGGAGAACGATGGTCTTCTTCGTTTTATCCATTGCGGTTCTGGCCGCTCTTCTTCCGTGGCAGACAGCAGGCACCGTTGACAGTCCGTTTGTCGTCGTGCTGGACAAGGTCGGCATACCATATGCTGCAGATATCATGAATTTTATCATCATCACAGCCGTCTTATCTGTAGCAAACTCTGGGTTATATGCATCATCGCGTATGCTCTGGGCGCTTTCGAAAGACGGAAAAGGACCCGACTTTACGAAAAAACTGTCCAAGCGTAAAATTCCGATCAATGCATTATTGGTGACAATGGGTGTATCTGCACTATCTCTTCTTACAAGTGTTGTAGCACCAAAAACGGTGTATGTATGGCTCATTTCTATTTCTGGTATGGTCCTTGTTGTGGTGTGGATGTCCATTTGCTTGTCTCAGTATTTCTTTAGAAAACAATTCATAAAGGAGGGCGGAGATGTAAAGGATCTCGTCTTCCGAACACCGCTCTATCCATTTGTTCCATTAGCAGGCTTTATCGCATTTGGCATCGTCCTCATCAGCTTATTTTTTATCGAGGATCAGCGGATCGGCCTTTATTGCGGAATCCCGTTCATGGCCGCCTGCTACATCATTTATTATCTTAAAATCAAACCGAAGGAAGAGGCAAAACAGCTTGGAACCATCACAAAAACATAAGCAGGTCCTGAAAAAAATGTGCATGCTGATATCACCAGCATGCACATTTTCAATCGTCTATTCATTCTATATAAAGGGAAATAAATATTTTGAAAAGAAATATCATCGCAAGAACCTTGATGACAAGCAGGCTTTCGGTGAAAATGTGTCTATTTTTTGTCTAAATGTGTTTCTAAGAGTTGAAAATGCAAGATTATCCTGTTAAAATAATTAAAGAAAGCAGGGATTGATTTTTTTTGGCTGTGGCGGGACGTTTTTTGTCACAGTGGGACGTTTTTAGTCCAACGTGAAAAGAAAGGGTCGTTAGCCATGAATCGTTTATTGGAAGCTCAAAAAAAATTATTGCCAGATCTTCTCATTGTTATGCAAAAACGCTACGACATTTTGCAGTACATCAGATTAGCTGAACCAATTGGCCGCAGAAGTCTTGCGACGAGTCTTGGTCTCAGTGAGCGTATCTTACGCGCTGAAGTTCAGTTTTTAAAAGAACAAAATCTGCTGGATGTCAAAACGAGCGGCATGATGCTGACGAGTGAGGGTCACGCTTTGCTTGAAATGCTTGAAGGAATGATGAAGGACGTTTTAGGTTTAACCTTTTTGGAAAATACACTAAAGAGAAAGTTAGGCCTGGAAGAAGTCATTATCGTTTCTGGTGACAGTGACGAATCCCCGTGGGTGAAGCAAGAAATGGGAAGAGCTGCTGTCCAATGTATGAAAAAAAGGTTTACTGGAAATAATATCGTCGCCGTCACTGGCGGAACGACGATGGAAGCCGTTGCCGAAATGATGACCCCTGATGCTAAAAACCGCGATATGATGTTTGTCCCTGCAAGAGGCGGTCTTGGGGAGAATGTAAAAAATCAGGCAAACACCATTTGTGCCCACATGGCTGAAAAAGCTTCCGGTACTTACAAACTGCTGTTTGTTCCAGGACAGCTGTCAGAAGGTGCATACTCTTCCATTATTGAAGAGCCGTCCGTCAAAGAAGTGCTTCAAACGATTAAATCGTCCACGATGCTCATTCATGGTATTGGTGAAGCAAAAACAATGGCGATGAGACGAAATACACCAGCTGAAGATTTAAAAAAGATTGATGAGCATGACGCAGTGACAGAGGCCTTTGGCTATTACTTTAATCGTGATGGTGAGGTCGTACACAAAGTGCACTCCGTCGGCATGCAGCTAGATGATCTAGAAAGCATTCCACACATCATTGCTGTTGCAGGTGGATCATCAAAGGCGGGGGCGATTGAAGCTTATTTCAAAAAACCACGCCGAACGGTTCTCGTCACAGACGAAGGAGCCGCAAAAGAGTTATTAAGGGAGTCAATTGATCCCTCAATATAAAACATTGTGACCTATAAAAGGAGGAAACATCATGGCAGTAAAAGTCGGTATTAACGGATTTGGACGTATTGGACGTAACGTATTTCGTGCAGCATTAAATAATCCTGAAGTTGAGGTAGTAGCGGTTAACGATCTAACAGATGCTAACATGCTTGCACACCTTTTACAATATGACTCTGTTCACGGAAAACTAGATGCAGAGGTTTCTGTAGACGGTACAAACTTAGTAGTGAACGGTAAAACAATCGAAGTATCAGCTGAGCGTGACCCTGCGAAATTAAGCTGGGGTAAACAAGGCGTAGAAATCGTTGTTGAATCTACTGGATTCTTCACAAAACGTGCAGACGCTGCGAAACACTTAGAAGCTGGCGCTAAAAAAGTCATCATTTCTGCTCCTGCTAACGAAGAAGATATCACAATCGTTATGGGTGTAAACGAAGACAAATACGATGCAGCTAGCCACGATGTCATCTCTAATGCATCTTGTACGACAAACTGCTTAGCTCCATTTGCAAAAGTACTTAACGATAAATTTGGTATCAAACGCGGTATGATGACAACTGTTCACTCATACACAAATGACCAGCAAATTCTTGACCTTCCGCACAAAGACTACCGTCGTGCTCGTGCAGCTGCGGAAAACATCATCCCAACTTCTACAGGTGCTGCGAAAGCTGTTTCACTTGTATTGCCTGAACTTAAAGGTAAATTAAACGGTGGCGCTATGCGTGTTCCAACACCTAACGTTTCTTTAGTTGACCTTGTTGCTGAATTAAACCAAGATGTCACAGCTGAAGACGTAAATGCAGCACTTAAAGAAGCAGCTGAAGGAGAACTTAATGGAATCCTTGGCTACAGTGAAGAGCCATTAGTATCTGGTGACTACAATGGTAATGCAAACTCTTCAACAATCGATGCTCTTTCTACAATGGTGATGGAAGGCAGCATGGTGAAAGTGATCTCTTGGTACGATAACGAGAGTGGATATTCTCACCGCGTTGTTGACCTTGCAGCTTACATTGCAAAACAAGGTCTTTAATTTCTCACACTGAAGGAACTCACTTGGTTCTTTCCTAGAGACACGATATAATGAAGACGGACAAGGGAAGGGGAAGCATCCCTTTCCCTTTTTCTCTGTTTTTATCCGTTCTGCACGATTTCTCGTTTTGATGAGGGCAAAATGGGAAAAGGATAAAGAGAGTCTTGTCCAACGCGTAAGGAAACCAGAATAAAGGAGGATCTCCTGACGAGCATGAATAAGAAATCAGTAAAAGACATTGACGTAAAAGGTAAAGTTGTGTTCTGCCGCGTAGATTTTAACGTTCCAATGAAGGACGGAGAAGTGACGGATGATACTCGTATCCGCGCAGCATTACCAACGATTGAGTATTTAACAGGACAAGGCGCAAAGGTACTGCTAGCTAGTCATTTGGGTCGTCCGAAGGGTCAAGTTACTGAAGAACTGCGTCTGACACCTGTGGCAAAACGTCTGCAAGAGCTTCTTGGAAAAGAAGTGGAAAAAGCAGATGAAGCTTACGGCGACAACGTGAAAAAGCAAATCTCTGACTTAAAAGAAGGAGATGTGCTAGTGCTTGAAAACGTTCGTTTCTATCCTGGTGAAGAAAAGAACGATCCTGAATTATCAAAAGCATTTGCTGATTTAGCCGATGTGTATGTCAATGATGCGTTCGGTGCTGCACACCGTGCACATGCATCGACAGCAGGTATTGCAGCTTATCTTCCGGCTGTTTCAGGCTTCCTCATGCAAAAAGAGCTTGAGGTGTTAGGAAAAGCCATTTCAAATCCTGATCGCCCATTTACAGCGATTATCGGCGGCGCAAAAGTAAAGGATAAAATCGGTGTGATTGAAAGTCTTCTTGATAAAGTAGACAACCTCATCATCGGCGGCGGACTTGCTTACACATTTGTGAAAGCACTTGGCCACGAGGTAGGGAAATCTCTATTAGAAGAAGACAAAGTCGATTTAGCGAAATCCTTTATGGACCGTGCAAAAGAAAAAGGCGTGAACTTCCTGATTCCAACAGATGTTCTGGTAGCCGACGACTTTTCAAATGATGCGAATACAAGCATTGTGCCAATCTCTGAAATTCCAAGTGATCTAGAAGCACTTGATATTGGAACAGAGACAAGAGAAAAGTATGCTGACGTTATTAAAAACAGCAAACTTGTTGTCTGGAACGGGCCAATGGGTGTATTTGAAATCGATGCATTCGCTAAAGGAACAAAAGCAATCGCAGAAGCACTGGCAGAAGCAAAAGATACATATTCTGTCATTGGCGGTGGAGATTCAGCAGCAGCTGTTGAGAAATTTGGTCTTGCCGATCAGATGAGCCATATTTCTACAGGCGGCGGCGCTTCACTTGAATTTATGGAAGGCAAAGAACTTCCTGGTGTTACTGCATTAAACGATAAATAAGACCAAAACTGCTATAAGGAAGTGTCAATCATGAGAAAACCAATTATAGCTGGGAACTGGAAAATGAACAAAACACTTGGCGAAGCAGTCAGCTTCGTTGAAGAAGTTAAGTCATCTATTCCATCTCCTGACAAAGTGGAATCCATTGTCTGTGCGCCAGCTCTTTTCCTTGAAAAGCTAAACAGCCTATCAAACGGAACAGACCTTAAAATTGGTGCACAAAACATGCACTTTGAAGAAAATGGTGCATTCACTGGTGAAATCAGCCCTGCTGCTCTAAAAGATCTAGGCATCGGCTATTCAGTGATTGGGCATTCAGAGCGCCGTGAATTCTTTGCTGAAACAGATGAAACAGTGAACAAAAAAGCACATGCTGCATTCAAGCATGGCATCGTTCCAATTATTTGTGTAGGTGAAACGCTTGAAGAGCGTGAAGCTGGCAAAACAAATGAACTTGTCGCTGATCAAGTGAAGAAAGCACTAGCTGGTTTAACGAAGCAGCAAGTGGCTGAATCTGTGATTGCCTATGAGCCAATCTGGGCTATCGGTACAGGAAAATCTTCTACAGCGAAAGATGCAAACGATGTTTGCGCACACATCCGCCAAACCGTTGCAAGCGAATTTGGTCAAGAAGCGGCAGACAGCCTTCGCATTCAATATGGCGGAAGCGTGAAGCCTGCAAATATTAAAGAATATATGGCAGAATCCGATATTGACGGTGCTTTGGTAGGCGGCGCAAGCTTAGAACCTCAGTCTTTCGTTCAATTATTGGAGGAAGGTCAATATGAGTAAGAAACCAGCAGCATTAATCATCTTAGACGGGTTCGGTTTAAGAGGCGAAACAGTCGGTAACGCTGTCGCACAAGCAAAAAAACCGAACTTTGACCGCTACTGGAACGAATTTCCGCATCAAACCTTAACGGCTTCAGGTGAGGCAGTAGGTCTCCCAGAAGGTCAAATGGGGAACTCTGAAGTGGGGCATTTGAACATCGGTGCAGGACGCATTGTGTATCAAAGCTTAACAAGAGTGAATGTTGCCATTCGTGATGGGGAATTTGAGAAAAACGAAACGTTCCTAGATGCAATGACTTATGCAAAAGAGAATGACAAGGCGCTTCATTTATTTGGTCTCTTGTCAGACGGCGGTGTGCACAGTCACATCCAGCATCTTTTTGCCCTGCTGAAGCTGGCGAAAAAAGAAGGCTTAACAAAAGTATACATTCATGGCTTCTTGGACGGACGTGACGTTGGTCAGAAGACAGCCAAAGTGTACTTAAAACAGCTGGAAGAACAAATCAAAGAAATCGGTGTCGGTGAAGTGGCAACACTTTCTGGACGCTATTACTCAATGGACCGTGACAAACGCTGGGATCGTGTGGAGAAAGCGTACCGCGCGATGGCGTATGGTGAAGGCCCAAGTTATCAAAACATCTATGATGTCGTTGATGACTCCTATGAAAATGGAATCTACGATGAATTCGTTATTCCATCTGTCATTACGAGAGAAAATGGTGAGCCGGTTGCCAAAGTAAACGACGGCGACTCTGTGATTTTCTATAACTTCCGTCCAGACCGTGCCATCCAAATCTCGAACACTTTCACTAATGCAGATTTCCGCTCGTTTGACCGCGGAGAAGCTCATCCGAGGAATTTACACTTCGTCTGCTTCACACACTTCAGTGAAACGGTTGACGGCTATGTTGCCTTCAAACCAGTGAATTTGGATAACACAGTAGGAGAAGTGCTTGCTCAAAACGGATTGAAACAGCTGCGGATTGCTGAAACAGAGAAATATCCTCACGTGACGTTCTTTATGAGCGGTGGCCGTGAAGAAGAATTTCCTGGTGAAGACCGCATCTTAATCAATTCACCAGATGTGGCAACCTATGACCTCAAGCCGGAAATGAGCGCTTATGAGGTAAAGGATGCACTTGTTGCAGACATCAATGCTGACAAGCATGATGCGATCATTCTGAACTTTGCTAACCCGGATATGGTTGGTCATTCAGGTATGCTTGAGCCAACAATCAAAGCTATTGAAGCAGTAGATGAGTGCTTAGGAGCTGTAGTCGACGCAATCCTGGCAAAAGGCGGACATGCCATCATCACGGCAGACCACGGTAACGCAGACGTGCTAATTACCGAAGAAGGAAAGCCGCATACTGCACATACAACGAATCCTGTGCCAGTCATCGTGACGAAAAAAGGTGCGACGCTTAGAGAAGGCGGCATTTTAGCCGATCTATCTCCAACGCTTTTAGACTTACTTGGTCTTGAAAAACCAAAAGAGATGACAGGAACATCATTGATTCAAAAATAACAAATTGATTCAAAAGGAGAGAAATTAAAAATGCCATACATTGTTGACGTATATGCACGCGAAGTATTAGACTCTCGCGGTAACCCAACAGTTGAAGTAGAAGTTTACACAGAATCTGGCGGCTTTGGCCGTGCGCTTGTTCCAAGTGGTGCTTCTACTGGTGAATATGAAGCAGTAGAACTACGTGACGGAGACAAAGACCGTTACCTTGGAAAAGGTGTTCTGACAGCTGTAAACAACGTAAACGAAATCATTGCACCAGAGCTTTTAGGCTTTGATGTAACAGAACAAGTAGCGATCGACAAAATGTTAATCGAACTTGACGGAACAGAAAACAAAGGGAAATTAGGCGCAAACGCAATCCTTGGCGTATCTATCGCTGTAGCACGTGCGGCTGCTGATTTCTTACAAATTCCACTTTATCAATACCTTGGTGGATTCAACTCCAAAACGCTTCCAGTACCGATGATGAACATCGTCAACGGTGGAGAGCATGCGGATAACAACGTAGACATTCAAGAATTCATGATTATGCCTGTAGGTGCTCCAAACTTCCGTGAAGCACTTCGCATGGGCGCTCAAATCTTCCATAGCCTGAAATCTGTATTAAGTGCAAAAGGCTTAAACACAGCTGTAGGTGACGAAGGTGGATTCGCTCCAAACCTTGGTTCTAACGAAGAAGCACTTCAAACAATCGTTGAAGCGATCGAAAAAGCTGGCTTCAAACCAGGTGAAGAAGTGAAACTTGCAATGGATGCTGCATCTTCTGAGTTCTACAACAAAGAAGACGGTAAATATCATTTATCAGGCGAAGGTGTTGTGAAAACATCTGCTGAAATGGTTGACTGGTATGAAGATATGGTATCGAAATACCCAATCATCTCTATCGAAGACGGCCTTGATGAAAACGACTGGGAAGGTCACAAACTATTAACTGAGCGCCTTGGCAGCAAGGTTCAGTTAGTAGGAGACGACTTGTTCGTTACAAATACGAAGAAGCTTTCTGAAGGAATCAAAAACGGCGTTGGTAACTCAATCCTGATCAAAGTAAACCAAATCGGTACATTAACTGAAACATTTGATGCAATCGAAATGGCAAAACGCGCAGGATACACAGCTGTTATTTCTCACCGTTCTGGTGAAACTGAAGACAGCACAATTGCAGACATCGCTGTTGCAACAAACGCTGGACAAATCAAAACAGGTGCTCCGTCTCGTACGGACCGTGTGGCGAAATACAACCAATTACTTCGCATCGAAGATCAATTGGCTGAAACAGCACAATATCACGGCATTGCAACATTCTATAACTTGAATAAATAATGTCAGCTATGCGCTGCGTTCCACTCTTTTATGAGATCGGGACGCAGCGTTTTTTTTGTTGGCTAATTCATTTGACTTATCCTATTTCTGTAAAACCTCCTCCTTCAGTTAGAGAAGAAGTCAACATCCCCTCCATTTATAAGCACTAAATCATGAAAATTCGTCTAAAAATATGATCTGAAATGAACTTATGCTTTCTGTAAGGGGGTGGTATCATTTTACATATATTAGGGGGTGATGAGATGCTGAATCCTTTTGGCCTTCGTTTTCCAGTAGGTGTGTATATGTATGTTCTTCACCTATTGGCGGCATATGATGAAAGGAAGCAACGAATTCTAACTTCTAAGAATGTACAGAAAAACGCATTTTGGATTTATGTCCTTGCCGCTATATTGGGCATTATTTCACTTGGAGCATTGATTTGGGCATGCAAGACATTTGGACAGGGCTCGAAATTTTTAGGAGAGTTCAAATTATTAGGCATGTACGTTAAAATCCAGTGTGGTTATTAACAGGGATGAGAACAGATGCAAGGTCATCTGTTCTATCTGAATCAAACGGAGGGATATGATGCTGACATTACAATTAAAAGAAAAAACATATAGCCGCACCTTCTCTCTCCGCAATATTCAAATAAGTGTCGAGAAAGGGCAGATGCTACTGCTTTTGGGGCATAATGGTGCGGGAAAGACAACGATGATCCAATCCATGTTTGGGCTGACGCCATTTATAGGATGCGTCACTTTACATGGTAAACAGCTGAACCTTCAATCCTCAGAACATATCTCCTTATTGAAAAAACATGTTTCCTATATTCCTGATGACCATTCGTTGTTCGATTATTTATCGCCGAGGGAATACTTTCAATTACTTCAGCTGCCAAATGAGCAAGATGTCACACGGGAAGAGACGTTTATTGATCTGTTTGAGCTGGGGTCGTATATGGATCAGCCTATCGCTCAGCTGTCTCATGGCAATCAAAAGAAAACGCAGATCATTTCCCAGCTCCTCAGGCCATGTGATTATTATGTGTTTGATGAGCCAACGAACGGACTTGATCCAGATATGATGATCATCTTAAAAAAGGTGCTCATGAAGCTGAGAGAGCAAGGCGCTGGCATTCTCATTTCAACCCATCATTTGAGTTTTGGTGATACGCTTTATGACCATCTCATGATCTTGAGAAATGGAGACGTCAAGCTGGATATGTCCCGCCAAGAAACGAATCAGACATTTCCTCATCAGGCACTTGAAGAGATTTATAAAGAAGTGAATCGAGATTACTATATGCAGGTGGAGAGGTTACTCAATGATCTGGACACGACACGTTCTTCATAAAATAGAATGGGGGATGCTGACAGCGAAAGTCAAGCAGCTCGCAAAAAAGTACCCTATACAGCTTCTCGCAGCCGCGGCTTTTTTCTTGCTCATGTATGCGATATACGTCGTTATCAGCCTGCGCTTTTTCATGCAGGCAGGAGAAAGCGAGCCGGCTGCTCTATACCTCCAATTGATGAAAATGACGCTTTTACTTTTAAGCGTAGGCATTGTGTTATCCCGCAATAAATTAAAGCGCCAGGAATATCAATTCTACTTTTTGAATAGTGCGATACAAAGTGTGCCATTTGTCCTTTGTGTATATTTCTTTCCGATGCTCTTTTGTTTCCTCGTGGTTGGACTGCTTTTTTTACCGATTGTATTAGGCCTTTTGATCAGCGGTGTTACGCCATCTCTGTATTGGATAACGGTTGTGTGCATGACTTGCTGTGTATTGGTGCTGCTTGCACTTGCTTCTTGGATGGTGATGCGGATTGCTGTGAGCCATTTCGTATCAAAAACAAAAGAGCATTTGCTGCTGCAAACGCTCGGCTTTGCGGTGCTGAATCTATTGGTGTTTCTCCTTTTGCAAAAAGCAATGGAGATGATCCGCGTATGGCCATCAGTCTATCTCATATTTCTAATGCTCCTTCTAAGCGCTGGCTGGCTATGGCTGAAGGGGTTAGCGGCTTCTTATGTCCATTGGATGTTTTTGCAGCTGAAAACAGAGGTGAAGTCGTTTTCTTATAAGAAAATCAGAACGCAATCTTCCTTTCTAACGCACCTGCGGCAGGAATTGGTCTATTTCAGCCGGTCAGCTGTTTTTAAAGAACAGGGCATTTTGTTTTTATTTCTCGTTTGTTTAACGGCGGGGCTGCCATTTGTTTTTACACCGGTAGAAATCGGCTGGCTGTATGCCTTTATTGTTCAGTATGCGTTAAAGGAAATATTGATCATGCTTCCGCTGATGATTGGCAGAGAATATCATATGAATCAAAGGGCCATCTTTATGTTAAATACATCAAAGGGCGCTTATTTGTTGTCGAGAATTTTATTTTATTACGCTATTAATTTGTTGATATATTTTGTGTTTATTGGGTTTGCATCTATGGTGATAGGCATTGAAAGTGAAGGCCATGTCCTTGCAAGTTTGTCCATTTTGTTGATCACTGTCATGGCGGCCTGTACCGGATTTATCGTGAAGATCAGTGAGTTTAATAAACTGTTTGTCATCGTAATGATGATTGCTGTATTCAGCTTCATCGATATGCTTTTATTGAAGTGGCTTTCAACAGATGTGTATCTTCTCGCCACCGCCTATCTGCTAGGTTCACTTGCATTTTTTAGCTGTATTTATGCGGTCATGTTAAAGAGGCCTGTCTTGCGATGATAGAGCTTGTGTGTAGTTTCCTAGCGGTTGTGCTGATACATGAACTCGGTCATATGCTGATGATCATGGTGTGTAACAAAATTGAAAAAAGACCGCTCTTTGATTTTGTGATAACGATTGATTGGAAGCATGTGGCGGTCGTCCATGAGAAATTTGTCCGGCCGAGCTTCAATATGATCGTGGCACTTGCAGGCCCGCTCTTTCCGGTGCTTTGTTCGATTGTGCTTTTTATGATATGGAAGCATCCGGTAAGTCATCAACTGCTGTTTTTTTCTTTACTAAATACGGTGATGCTGCATCCAGCTTGCCCAGACGGGAAAAATATCACAGCCAGTTTAAAAGAGATGAAGGAGAGAAAGAGATGATTAAAGTATTTCATTCGTTTTCCAGCGGTTTAACACTTGCGATGCTGTATGTATTTGCTGTGTTTATGACCCCTGTTTTTTTACTGCTGCTAGAGGTCAATCATGTTGAATCAAGTCCATCAATGTTTGGCATGCCATTTTATATCATGAAAATTGAAGAGTATCAATTCAGTTCAGAGGCGACGCTCTTTGGATGTGTGGTCTGCTTTTTAGCTGGCGCCGTGCTCTATTTTTTTATTCAATATGTGAAGCATGTGGTGAAAAAGCGCAGAACATAAAAAAAAGCAGACGGAACAAAACATCAGTCTGCTTGCAAAGTGAGTGAGAGCCGTACCATATCCATACACTGAATGCCATTTTCAAAAATCGGTTCATCATAATGTTTAAGAAAGAAATCGTGGTCAATAGATGTCATGCGGAAGCCGCATTTCTGATAAAGTGCGAGCTGCTGGATACTCGAGTTACCTGTGCCGATTTCAATCGTGTGAAAGCCGGAGGCTTTCGCTTCAGAAATGGCATGGCGGATCAGCTGCTTTCCAATTCCTTTTCCTTGCCATGATTCCTTCACGGCGACGTTGATAATTTCGACTGTCTGCTGAGACAGAGATAAAAGCACATAGATACCAATCACGTCCTGTTCATGATAAGCGGCATAACAAGAACCGGATTGCACATATTCAAGTACCTTTTCCTTTGAAGGATCAGCTAAGAGTAAAAGATCCATAGGGACAGAATGATCACCTGACAATGGCCGAATTTGTATCATGTTTTTCATCCTTTCTATTCTTTAATATATCCTTGTTTCACACCCCAATCATATTGATCCTGTACCCATTGTGAAGGCGGATTGTGGGTGACATTTGGGTCTTTTTTGACAGTTGTTTTCCTTGGAGTCTGTGAAGTCTGCTTATTCGCTTGAGCAGTGGCTTTCGCTGCTGTCAGCTCTTTTTGAAGCTGGTCGATTTTTGCCTCAAGCGCTTTACGCTGTTGGACTTCTTTTTGATAGGCTTTCTTTTCTTTTTTGAGCTTTTTCGTGATGGTAGACAGTTTCTTTTTTTGATCTTCGTTTTTATGCTTCAAATCTGCTTGATTTGATTTTAACTTCGAAAGCTGCTCAGTGTTCGTTTTGCTTTCTTGCTGATGTTTTTCCTCTGCTGCTTGGATGGACTGCTGCTGCCAAACAATCCAGCCGGCTGCTCCTAAAACCACAGCGCATAGAAGGATGATGGTGATCGTTTTCTTCATGTGTCATTCCCCTTTCTTTAAACCTTTATTATCATCGGTTAAATATATACAGGTTTTAACATCACAAGGGAATATTCACATCAGATTGGCAGACACTATGAAAAAAGGAGGGTGTCTGTTGATTTCCTTTATGATTCATGTCGTGGTCTCATTATTTGCTGTATCAAACCCTATTGGAAACGTGCCTCTTTTTATTACCTTAACAGAGGGATATACAGAGAAAGAACGCTCCCAAACAGCCAAAAAAGCCATTGTGGTCTCTTTCATTATTTTGGTTGCTTTTCTATTGGCAGGGAGGCTCATTTTCAAATTGTTTGGGATCGATATTCATGCTCTCCGCATCGCCGGAGGTATTTTCATTTTTGGTATCGCTTACAATTTACTGAATGCAAAGGAGTCACATGTCCAAAATCCTCATTCTGAGGAAAAGGCAGAAAGCAAAGAAAAGGCGGATGTCTCCGTTACGCCGCTGGCGATTCCGATCATCGCTGGTCCCGGTACAATCGCTACAGTGATGAGCTTAACCCCGGGAAGTCAAGGGATGCTTCACATGTTTGCGATTTTAATCGGCATTGTCATCGTACTGGCGATGACCTTTTATGCTTTTCATTATTCAAGTTTCATTATGCGAAAAATGGGGAAAACAGAGATGAATGTCGTGACGCGCTTAATGGGATTAATTCTTGCTGTAGTGGCAGTTGAAATGATTGGTGCGGGCTTAAAAGGGATGTTTCCGATGTTTATGTCATAAGTGTATATAAAAAAGCTGTTTTTTTCTACAATGATGTAAAATAAAACAGCTTTTTTTAAGGTTTCGGCACATGCTTAAATACTTCTTCACTCTCAAAGAATTCAATTAAGCGGCTAATCCAATCATAGTAATCAAGACTTTCCTTGATTTCTGAAAGAAGCAGATTGATTTTATCCTCTGTCTCTTCTGGCAGGTCGTCCTGTTCAAGCAATTCCAGCAATTCCTTGCACGTTTTCTTATGTGCTTTGCGGTTTTTGCTGACAACTCGGGACCAATTGGCTGCAAACAAGGAAATAAACGTTTGGTATTGATCTTGCTCAACGTCATAAAGATCTTTACGTATTCCTTTTTCATAAACCTTTTCCGCAATATTCAAATCGAGCATTTCTCGAACGACTTGACTCATTCTCGTTTTGCTCATGCCTGTCGCCTCTGATAGCTCTCCAAGCGTCATTGGTTTACGGTTCATGTGAATGATACCAAGCACTCTACCTACTGTAGAAGAAAGACCAAAGGCATTCATGTTCTCGGCAGCTTTTTCAATATAATGATCCTGTGCTTTTTGAATGGCGCCTAACGCTTGCTTGTCCACTCCCCGATTCATCCCTTCACGACTGACAATTTGTAACACAATATATCATATACCTGTTTGTTGATGAAAACAATAAATATTGAGTATTTGCTCGTAATTTGGAGGAAAAAGGAGAGATCTCTATCTAGCAGGACGTTAACTGAAAATTTTAAATAAATGTTATGCAATACAAACACATCATAAACTTTTTATTTTATAAAGTTTGCACTATAATAAATAAGGTGTAAATTTTCTGAAAATATTAATCCGACTAATGGAGGTGTCTCATTTGCTGAAACTAGAGAATGTATCTAAGACGTATAAAGGCGGAAAAAAAGCTGTCAAAAATATTGATTTAGAAATAGCAAAAGGAGAATTTATTTGTTTTATTGGACCGAGTGGCTGTGGTAAGACAACAACCATGAAGATGATCAACCGACTCATCGAACCTTCCTCAGGAAACATCTTCATCGAGGGAGAAAATATTATGAAAAAAGATCCAGTTCAATTAAGAAGAGAAATTGGCTATGTCATTCAGCAAATTGGACTGTTCCCCCATATGACCATCGCACAAAACATTTCACTTGTTCCAAAGCTGTTAAAATGGCCGGAAGAAAAACGAAAAGAACGGGCACGTGAACTGCTGAAGCTTGTCGACATGGGACCAGAATATTTAGAACGCTACCCTCATGAACTCAGCGGAGGACAGCAGCAGCGCATCGGTGTTCTTCGCGCACTAGCAGCGGAACCCCCTCTGATCCTCATGGATGAACCGTTTGGCGCACTTGATCCAATCACTCGAGATTCATTGCAGGAAGAATTTAAGAAACTGCAAAAAACGTTAAATAAAACCATCGTATTCGTCACACATGACATGGACGAAGCCATTAAACTAGCTGATCGAATTGTGATTTTAAAAGATGGAGAGATTGTCCAAGTAGGTACGCCTGACGATATTCTGCGGAACCCTGCCAATGAATTCGTAGAAGAATTCATCGGAAAAGAACGTCTGCTTCAATCAAATCCGAATATGGAACGTGTAGAACAAATGATGAACACGTCACCAGTCACCATTACAGTTGAAAAAACATTAACAGATGCCATCTACATCATGAGAGAAAAGCGGGTCGATTCCTTGCTTGTAGTAGATGAACATCATGTGCTAAAAGGCTATATCGACATTGAAACAATCGATGCGAACCGCAGAAAAGCAGCTTTCGTTGGTGATATTTTAAATACAGAGTTCTATACCGTACAAGAAGGCGCACTTCTAAGAGACACTGTCCGGAAAATCTTAATACGCGGCATTAAATATGTACCGGTTGTGGATGCAGAAGGGCACTTAAAAGGCATTGTGACACGTGCAAGTCTTGTAGATGTTGTGTACGACTCCATTTGGGGAGACGATACGCCGGCGGCTGTCACTGAAATGAATTAAGGGAGGTGTACACATGGATCAAATCATCGACTTTCTAGAGAAAAATGGTGGGGAACTCCTCACAAAAATGTGGGAGCATTTATATATTTCCTTAATTGCTGTTGTGCTTGGTATTATCGTTGCCGTTCCTTTAGGTGTGGTTCTCACACGAATGAAACGAGGCGCAGGCTTTATCATCGGTATCGTGAATATCTTTCAAACACTCCCTAGTTTAGCGATTCTTGCCTTTTTTATTCCTATTTTGGGGGTTGGGAAAATACCTGCAATCGTTGCTCTCTTTTTCTATTCGGTTTTACCTATTTTAAGAAATACGTATGCCGGGGTCCAAGGTGTGAACAAAAACTTGCTTGAATCCGGTAAAGGAATCGGGATGACAACATGGGAACAAATTCGTCTTGTTGAACTCCCGCTTGCTGTACCGGTCATTATGGCAGGTGTCAGAACGTCAACGATTTATTTAATTGGCTGGACAACACTTGCAGCCTTTATCGGTGGAGGCGGTCTAGGTGACTACATTTTGATTGGACTTCAGCTGTATCAGCCGGAATTTATTATTGCAGGTGCGATCCCAGTCACGATTTTAGCAGTCATCATCGACCTATCATTAATGAAGCTGGAGAAAAAAGTAACACCAGAAGGCTTAAAAGGATTGAAGGAAGTTTCATAAGGAGTTGGCTTATGTGAAGAATCGAAAAACAAAATGGATCAGTGCACTGCTTGCCGGATGCTTGCTATTGATAAGCGGCTGTTCACTTCCTGGACTAGCCGGCTCCTCAGGGGGCACGCTGCGAATCGGAGCACAAAACTTTACCGAATCAGAAATTATGGCCTATATGGTTGGCGATATGATCGAACATTACACAGATAAAAAGACAACCATTGTGAAAAACCTAGGCTCCAACACTGTGCAGCAGAAAGCAATGGAAAACGGAGACGTTGACATCTCTGCCACAAGATATTCAGGCACGGATTTAACAAGTACGCTTGGAATGGATGCAGAAAAAGACCCGGAGCGTGCGATGGAGATTGTCCAAAAAGAATTTAAGAAACGATATGATTACAAATGGTTTGATTCTTATGGGTTTGATAATACGTATGCCTTTGCCGTGACGCAGAAGATGGCGAAGGAAAACAAGTTAGAAACGGTTTCTGATTTGAAAAAGAATGCGAACAATTACCGTTTTGGTGTCGATAACGTATGGCTCAAAAAGAAAGGCGACGGCTATGAAGGGTTTGTGAAAACATACGGAATTAAATTTGGCAGCACATATCCGATGCAAATTGGTTTAGTCTATGATGCATTAAAAAATGAAAAAATGGATATTGTGCTTGCCTATTCTACAGATGGACGAATCAAGGCCTATAACCTTAAAATTTTAAAAGATGATAAACGTTTCTTCCCGCCATATGATGCATCGCCAGTAGTCCCGGAGAAAGTCTTAAAAGAAAATCCAGGGCTTAATAAGGTGATCAACAGGCTGATCGGAAAAATCGATACAGAACAAATGCAAGAGTTGAACTATCAAGTCGACGGCGAGCTTCAAGAACCAGCAACCGTTGCGAAGAATTTCCTGAAAAAACACAATTACTTTGAGTAAGATGGGGAGGTGTCACGGCTGATGGACACACTGCAGCAATTATGGACGTATTATCAGCAGAACGGTTCATATGTGTTAGAAGAATTTTATCGGCATTTTCTCATGTCGGCGTATGGGGTGTTGTTTGCGGCGATTGTCGGGATTCCAGTAGGCATCTTTGTGGCGCATTACCGCAAGCTGAGCAATTGGGTCTTCGCCATTACCAACGTCATTCAAACGATACCGGCATTAGCGATGCTTTCCGTGTTGATGCTTGTATTAGGACTTGGCGCAAATACAGTCATCCTATCACTCTTTTTGTATTCGCTTCTGCCGATCATCCGAAACACGTATACAGGCATTGTCAGCATTGAACATGCCTATTTAGAATCAGGTAAAGCGATGGGCATGACGAAATGGCAAGTGCTGAGAATGGTTGAATTACCGCTTGCTTTATCAGTCATTATGGCAGGTTTAAGAACCGCACTGGTCATCGCCATCGGTATTACAGCGATTGGAACATTTGTGGGCGCGGGAGGTCTTGGTGATATCATCATCAGAGGATCAAACGCCACAAACGGAACAGCCATCATTTTAGCAGGTGCGATCCCAACGGCACTCATGGCTATCATTGCTGACCTTGTCATGGGCTGGCTCGAACGCTATTTAAGCCCGACAAACAAGAAAAAAGAAAGAAAAGCGTTAGCTGAAAAAAACATCACATCTGCTTAAGCGGTTGAAAAGACAAAACCTCCCTTACATCTGTAAGGGAGGTTGTTTTATGATGATCAGACAGTTCACATGCATGTATTTTATGATTCAAGCGTGATCCATTCAGAGGACCACTTCGCAATTTCTTCAAAAACGGGTGCAAGTGAACGTCCCATATCTGTTAAAGAATACTCTATGCGCACGGGTGTTTCAGCAAAAACCTCCCGTTTTACAATACCTGCTGCCTCCAGCTCTTTTAATCTCTCAGATAATACTCTTCCGCTTAAATTTGTCAGGGCTGCCTCAATTTCACTAAAGCGCTGCTGACCTGAGAGAAGCTGAAAAACAATCAGTGCCACCCAGCGTTTGCTCAATAACTCAACTGCTTTTTCAAACCGCGGGCACATGTCAGATTGATTCATCTTTCTTCACTCCAATCTGAACCCATTATACCGTAAATCTGTCATAAATCGGCGTAAAAAGCTTGTTAATGATGAAAACATTTATGAGGATGATCGGCTGTTTAACATAAATAACAAATAGCGGTTGAGGTCCTCTATTTCTTTTTTCGAAAGGGTCGACCATATGTCACCATCAAATATTTCGAGATCATCAAGTTCATATTGCGCTGCGGCTTCCTTTATTTTGGATAAAGCCAGATCCTCTTCCTTGATCTGATGGACAGGAGAGACTTCCTCAATATAGCCCGCAGCCTGCATCATGTCTTCATAAGGTACCTTTAACGCACCAGCTAGCTTTTTAATCGTAGGAGGTTTCGGAATGCCGCGTTTCCCGTTTTCAATACGAGAAATACCGGCAGCGCTGACCTCAGAATACATCGCTAATTGGTTCACTGACAGCTTCTTTTCTTCACGTAATGCTCTTAAATATGCACCAAAGTTCATCAACGCAAAACCTCACATGGTTATAGATTCGATATGTCTATTTTACTTGATATGTTGACTATTGGCAATAAGTATACCATGAAAATATTGACATTAGTTAATGGTGGATGTACATTAGGTTTATGCCCCGCTATTTGTTCGCCTTTTTTTGGTTGATGAGCGTGAGAAAGTATTCATTCAGCTGGCTGATGTCTTGTGCGGAGAGCCTTTCCCATTTGTCCCCGTCAAAAATGGGAAGATGTTCTACATCCTTTTGAAGCGCCGTTTGATAGATTTTTAACATGGACTCATATTTCGGTTTCATTTCATGAACTTGTTCCTGTTCAATATGACCGGCAAGCAGCATTAAATCCTCATAAGGCACCTTCAAGGCGTGTGCTAATTTTTTTATGGTTAAAGGCTTTGGCACACCGCGCTTTCCATTTTCAATACGAGAAATACCAGCAGCGCTTACACCTGAATACATGGCAAGTTGATTGACCGACATTTTTCTATTTTCTCTTAAAATGCGTAATTGTTCACCAAAGTGATTCATGACATCGAACCTCACATTTCAGTATATGACTTATTTTAGTATGATCATTGACCAAAGGAAATAGCAGAGGGGCAAAAGTGTTGACATAAGTTAATGAATCTGCTTGATGTGAGAGCCTTACATGTTGTACATATTGATTCCATAGGAGGTTGTAATGATGGTCGAAAAGATTCAGATCAGGCGGGCTTTTGTCATGCAGTATATGATCGAGAACGATATGTCTTTAAATCAGCTCGCTGATGAAATTGGCATCTCTCCTGCCACTCTTAGCAGGGTATTAAATGGTCACCGAAAACCAGGACAGCTTGTCATTGGCAAAATGATTCATTACTTTGATAAAAAATTTGAAGATCTATTTTACTATGAAAATGTTGACAAAAGTCAATAATTCATATCATCACCAAGGAGGAAATGTCATTGAAAAGGACTGGGATGGTCAGACAAATTGATTCTCTCGGCAGAATTGTTCTGCCCTCAGAAATGCGCAAGGTACTCAATATTAAAGAAGAGCAGCTGTTAGAAATTTTCATTGAAGATCAAACCATTATGCTGAAAAAATATGATGCAGATAAGAGCTGCCTGCTAACGGGACAAGTGACGAAGTACAACAAAAGCTATGGAAATGGAAGCGTGATGCTGAGTCCTGAAGGAGCTGAACGTTTGTTAGAAGAATTAAAACAGCTATTGAAGGAAGAAGCAACTCATTAAAAATGAGTTTTTAACCGGAAAATTGCATATAAAAATGCTGCAGCCAGCACTTTGGAACGAAATTGTATCAAAATAACGAATCAAGTCGACAATATATAGGAAATCTTTATTTTGATGTTTCGTGACATGCACCTTGTTTTCATGTAAAATAAAGTTATGTGTACCAGTTTGTCTGGAGGTGTTTTCATGCACGCATTTGTTATCACATTACTCGTAATTGTCAGTATCGCACTTATCATCGTTGTATTACTACAATCAAGTAAAAGTGCTGGACTGTCAGGCGCTATTTCAGGTGGAGCCGAGCAGCTTTTCGGTAAACAAAAAGCGAGAGGCCTTGACTTGATTCTTCACCGATTAACGGTTATTTTGTCAGTGCTTTTCTTCATCTTAACACTTGCATTGGCATATTTAGGCGTGTAAAGCGCGAGTAACAGAAGGTCTGATCTTTTTTCAGACCTTTTTTTATTATCAGCACTCTTTTGTGTTTGTTTCATACATACAAGTGGAAAATATAAACCATATCAGAAGGAAAGGAAGTCACATCATCATGAAAGTTGTTACACCAAAACCATTTACGTTTAAAGGTGGAGAAAAGGCGGTGCTTCTTCTTCACGGTTTTACTGGGAATACAGCCGATGTTCGAATGCTTGGTCGTTATTTGAACGAAAGAGGATATACATGCCATGCACCTCAATATAAAGGACACGGTGTGCCGCCAGAAGAGCTTGTTCATACAGGCCCGTCTGACTGGTGGAAAGATGTAGAAGAAGGCTATCAATTCTTAAAAGATGAGGGCTATGAGGAGATTGCGGTTTGCGGACTATCCCTCGGAGGAGTTTTTTCATTGAAATTAGGTTACACTGTACCTGTAAAGGGAATTGTACCTATGTGTGCACCTATGTACATAAAAAGTGAAGAAGTCATGTACCAGGGTGTACTAGATTATGCCCGTAACTATAAGAAATTTGAGGGTAAGTCAGAGAATCAAATTGAACAAGAAATGGAAGCGTTCAAGAAGACACCAATGGATACTCTCAAGAGCCTGCAAGAACTGATTGCAGATGTCAGAAACAATGTCGACATGATCTATTCACCTACTTTTGTTGTGCAGGCACGTCACGATCATATGATTAATACAGACAGTGCGAATATCATTTATAACGAAGTAGAGACAGATGATAAGCATCTGAAATGGTATGAAGAATCAGGCCATGTCATCACGCTTGATAAAGAGCGGGAGAAGGTTCATCAGGATGTCTATGCATTCTTAGAATCGCTTGATTGGTCAATTTAAATATATAGGGGGTTAGAGTGTGCAAAAAGAAGAATTTATGGATGAATTACTCGCTTTTATGAAAGAAGAAGCGTATAAACCGTTAACAGTTCAAGAGCTGGAAGTCATGATGGAGATTACCAATCCTGATGATTATAAAGAGCTCGTCAAAGCACTTGTGACGCTGGAAGATCAAGGACTCATCGTTCGCACGCGCAGCGACCGTTACGGTGTACCAGAAAAAATGAATTTAGTAAAAGGAAAGCTGTCTGCTCATGCAAAAGGATTTGCATTTGTAACGCCTGAAGAGTTTGGACAGGATGATATTTTCATTCCGCCAAATGAGTTAGGCACAGCGATGAATGGCGATACCGTCATGGTTCGTGTCAGCCACAAATCAAACGGCACGAAAAAAGAAGGAACTGTCATCCGCATTCTGGAGCGCAATACTCAGACGGTTGTCGGTACCTATACTGAAACGAAAAGCTTTGGCTTTGTTATTCCTGATGATAAAAAAATCACAAACGATATCTTCATTCCGAAATCCGCTAAAAACGGAGCGGTCGAAGGTCATAAAGTCGTTGTGACGCTGACAAGCTACCCTGAAGGAAGAATGAGTGCAGAGGGTGAAGTGACTGAAATCCTTGGTCATAAAAATGACCCTGGCATTGATATTTTGTCGATCATTCATAAGCACGGTCTGCCAGGTGAGTTCCCAGAAGAAGCGCTTCAGCAGGCAGCGGACACACCGGAAACGATTGATGAAAAGGACCTTGAAGGCAGACGCGACTTGCGCAATGAAACGATTGTGACGATTGACGGTGCAGATGCGAAGGACTTAGATGATGCCGTAACTGTGCAAAAGCTGGAGGATGGCAAATATAAGCTTGGCGTGCACATTGCA
Organism: Bacillus sp. AM 13(2015); assembly: GCF_001518755.1. Taxonomy (NCBI): domain Bacteria; kingdom Bacillati; phylum Bacillota; class Bacilli; order Caryophanales; family Bacillaceae; genus Bacillus; species Bacillus sp. AM 13(2015). Next base: position 32,859 of record NZ_LKCP01000089.1, read on the forward strand.
GACGTTTCTCATTATGTTACAGAGAATTCCCCGATTGATCAGGAAGCTTATGAACGTGGAACGAGTGTGTATCTCGTCGACCGCGTCATTCCGATGATTCCGCATCGTTTGTCTAACGGTATTTGTTCATTGAATCCCAAGGTCGATCGTCTCACCTTGTCTTGTGAAATGGTCATTGATCGAAACGGAAAAGTCGTCAAACACGAGATTTTCCAAAGTGTGATCAAAACGACAGAGAGAATGACCTATTCCGATGTAAATAAGATTTTAGTCGACCAAGATGAAGAACTTCTAAACAAATATGAGCCGCTTGTTCCGATGTTCCAAGAGATGGAGAAGCTTGCAGAGATTCTACGTGACAAACGAATGGAGCGCGGAGCTGTAGACTTTGATTTCAAGGAAGCAAAAGTACTTGTAGATGATGAAGGAGCAGCAAAAGACGTTGTCATTCGTGAGCGTTCCGTTGCAGAGAAATTAATTGAAGAATTCATGCTTGTTGCAAACGAAACGGTTGCAGAGCATTTCCACTGGATGAATGTTCCGTTCATTTACCGAATTCACGAAGAACCAAATCCTGAGAAACTTCAGCGCTTTTTAGAGTTCGTGACGACGTTTGGTTACATTGTAAAAGGAACGTCAACGAATATTCACCCGCGCGCACTTCAAAGTGTCCTCGATGCTGTAAGGGATCAACCAGAAGAAGTCGTCATTCAAACTGTGATGCTTCGCTCTATGAAACAGGCGAAGTATGATCCAGAAAGCATTGGCCATTTTGGATTATCAACGGAATTCTATACACACTTCACATCACCGATCCGACGTTACCCGGATTTAATCGTGCATAGACTGATTAGAACCTATTTGATTCAGAAAAAGACAGATGAAGCGACCCTAGAAAAGTGGGGCCAGCTGCTGCCTGAAATCGCAGATCATGCGTCGACAATGGAGCGCCGCTCAGTCGATGCAGAGCGTGAAACAGATGATCTGAAGAAGGCAGAGTTTATGCTAGATAAAATCGGTGAAGAGTTTGATGGCATGATTAGTTCCGTGACGAACTTCGGACTATTCGTTGAACTGCCAAATACGATAGAAGGTCTTGTCCATGTCAGCTACATGACTGACGACTATTATCGCTTTGATGAGCAGCACTTTGCCATGATCGGTGAACGGACAGGAAATGTCTACCGAATCGGTGATGAAATCACTGTCAAAGTTGTGAATGTCAATAAAGATGAGCACTCGATTGATTTTGAAATCGTCGGTATGAAGGGCACTCGCCGTAAATCACCAAAAGATTTCAAGTTCAAAAAACGGACAGATCCACCAGCGAAAAAAGGGCGTGGAGGTCAAAAAGCCTCTGGGGAAAAAGGCAAAGAGGATAAAAACGGAAGTGACTGGTTCACAAGCCGTAAAAAGAAGAAAAAGAAAAAACGCGTATTTGAAAACGCACCGAAACAAAAACGCAAAAAGAAAAAGTAACGTGTCAAAAAGCAAATAGGGCATCACGCTCTATTTGCTTTTTGACCACATGGCGTCAGCATTGTCGAAAGCTGGATTGTTTGATAAAATAATCTGTACGATTTGGACCGTGTTTGTGTCAAAAGGAGGGTGTACGCCAATGCCAAAGGGAGAGGGAAAGGTTGTTTCCCAAAACAAAAAAGCAAATCATGATTACTTTATAGAAGAAACTTACGAAGCCGGCCTTGTATTACAAGGAACTGAAATCAAATCGATTCGTGCTGGAAAAGTGAATTTAAAAGATTCCTTTGCCAAAATCGAGCGAGGAGAAGTGTTTCTTCACAATATGCACGTGAGCCCATACGAACAGGGGAACCGTTATAACCATGATCCGCTGAGAACGAGAAAGCTGCTGCTTCATCGCAAGCAAATCAGCAAATTGATTGGTGCGACAAAGGAAGAAGGCTACTCACTTGTGCCTCTGAAACTATATTTGAAAAATGGCTTTGCAAAAGTGCTGATTGGAATTGGGAAAGGGAAGAAGAAATACGATAAACGTGAAGATCTGAAGAAAAAAGATGCAAAACGTGAAATCGAACGTGCCTTCCGCGATCGTCAAAAGCAATTCTAGCCTGATGCAGATGGCTTGCTGAGAGCGGAAGCATTATGCTACAATATGTTATGCAGTAAACAATCAACGCTGTTTTGACAGAAACCACCAGTTGTTTCGAACAGTGAGATTGTTATAATAGTTATATACGGAAGCAGTGAAGCTGAACTTCCATCCCGTATATCCCTTTTTACAAGGGGACGTTACGGATTCGACAGGGATGGTTCGAGCTTAGGCTGCGAGCCGAGAGGCGATCTCGTTAACACGCACTTAAATGTAACTGGCAAAACTAAAAGTTTTAACCAAAACTTAGCACTAGCTGCCTAATAAGCGCAGCGAGCTCTTCCTGACATCGCCTATGTGTCTGTGAGGAGCCCAATGAAGTAGGCTACGCTTACGTTTCCGTCTGAGGACGTAAGAAGAGATCCATCAGACTAGCTCTCCAAGCGCCCGTCAGCAGGCATGAGGATGAGTGAACACAAAATATGTTGACTACGCTCGTAGACGCTTAAGTAATCGATGTCTCTGGACGTGGGTTCGACTCCCACCGTCTCCATCAAAACTTTTAGAATGCAGTCGTATCAAGGGTTTGAAAGCTCTTGATGCGGGACTGGCAACATGAAAATTGAGATTAAATACAAGAAGACGCTATTGATAGCGTCTTTTTTTTATGCTTTTTATAATTTTTTAACAGAAAAGCCAAATGAGGATCTATTTACTAATAAATTGAATGAATAGCTAAATATAACTACTATTTAACCGATGAAATGTAGGAATGTTACACCATATACAAGTGGCAATTTCATTAAATTTAAAGCTTGAAAATAACAGCAGGAATGCAGAAGGAGTTTATCTTAGTGAACAAAGTAAAGACTAAATCACTATTCGCAACGATGATCATGCTTGCTGTGCTGATGGTATTCGGTACAGCGTGCAGCAACCAAAAAGCAGAAAAAGAATATGCCGAGTGGTATGAGAACTACAGAAGTGATATCGAAGACACAATGCTCGTGTTTGCTAAAAAGATGGTGGCCATTGATGCAGGTAATGATGAATGGCTTGGATCTGTCGAGAAGTCACTTTTTGATGTACAAAAAGTCATTGATGAGGGTAATGAAAAGAAAAACGTTCCTGGTGCTTATAAAAAAGCACATGAGTATTTGCTAAAAGCAAACAAAGGATATCAATATGCCGTAGAAGAAACACCGAAAGCACTTGAAAATCTTGATCTTGAATCATTGGATAACATTTCGAAAAGTCTCGACAAAGCATACGATCAAACAGCCAAAGCCGATGACGAAGTAGAAAAAGTCTCAAAGGATAAGGAGTAATTCACACATGAAGACAAATAAAAGGACAATGATTTCAGTATTTCTTCTAGTATTTACATTGATGATGAGCACAGCATGCGGTAAAAATGAAGCAGCAAACGGTTCATCGTCAAATAAAACGCCGGCAAAACAAGAAAAAATTGAAAAGATGACCGATAAAGAATATGCTGCATGGTATAAGGGGTATTTAAAACGTTTTGAAGATAGAATTATGCCTTTCTTTTTTTCATTAGTTCCAATGGATAATGTTTATGATAAAGAATGGGCTAGTGAACTTGAGAAGAAAATTGATAGCCTGCGAGAATTACTTAGCGAAGCCAAAGAAAACGAAAACAAAGTTCCTGATACGTATAAAAAAGTAAATAGTTACTTAGTAAAAACAGATGACAAATTAGAACCGGTCTTCAAAGATATCATAAAGGTTACAAAGCAAGATAAGGTCGTTGATGATGATTTGAATTTCATAGATTCTAGAATGAAGAAAGCATTAGAAGAGATGGTTCTTGCAAAAACAGAAGTTAGTAAAATTGAAGATGAGAAAGCTAAAGATACACCAAAGGACAAATCAAAATCTTGATTTTAAAAAATGATGCTGGAACTTTTTAAGGGAGATACACCGAACTTGGATCACAACAGAAAAAGAGATGCCACATCTGGCATCTCTTTTCTTATGTACGGTTTCTCATAGAAGACACCAACAACCGAACAAACAAAGGAAAAACGACAACCACCGCAAACATCATCAAAAATTCATCTGACACAAGTTCCACAAATGTTGTCTGAATCACATAAATCGCAATCAGCAGCAAGTAACTGATCAAAAATAATAATCCAGAACTTCTCTTTTCAAACGGTTTTTCTAAAAGAATCAGTATAAACAGCCCCGTCATGATCATCCAAAAAATCATATTTCTTTCGAGTCTCCTCTCCATTCATCCCCACATTGTACAGATATTTCTCCGAGCGCAACATACTTCTCCCTCAATTTAAGCAAAAAGTAGTGAAAATATAAGGGGGCACGAACAGGTAACGCCTGAAAATTTACAAAAAACCTCCAACCAATTCAAAATCACATCTTCCCATTTGTGACGTCCTCATATATAGTAAGATTAGACTAGTTCTAAATGACTGAAATTGGGGCGTTTACATGGATTCGATTGTTTTACATTTTATTGTGATCATGAGTGTTTCTGGCATTCTGTCCGTGATATTATCAATCATTGCTCATGCAAACCGCCATCGGTATATTGGCTGTCAATTGTTTATGTACATGTCTGGAGCAACTGCGATTTATATCTTTGGGCATACGTTTGAATTATTGGCTCGTACCCCTGGAGAAATCATGTTCTGGGTTTGTTTTCAATACATAGGTCTTCCGTTTATCGCACCGCTCAGTCTGCTGATTGTGCTGCAATTTACGGGGTTCCATCAATATTTCACAAAGCGCCGCGTGCTTCTCATCTTATTGATTCCAACTCTCACAACCATTTTGGTGTTCACCAACTCTTTACATTCGCTCTTTTATCGAGACATCACGATAAATCCAGTAGATGGTTTTTTATTGGCTGATTTTACGATTGGCTATTGGTATATCATCCATGGCGTTTATACGTTTGGCTGTTCGATGCTCGCTATTTTTATGCTGGTTTGGTTTTTACGTGTCACAAAAAAAGAATATTTAAAGCAGATTCTGATACTGTTAGTGGGAATGTTATTACCCATTATGACTTCTTTTATCTATTTATTAGGCGTCACTCCTTTTCATATTGATCCGGTTCCTGTGGTGATGTTTTTGACTAACGCACTCTATTTATGGGCGATTATGTCGTTCCAGCTCTTTAAAATTTCTCCCATTGCAATGGAGCGTGTGTTTGAGCATATGTCTGAAGGGGTTCTGATTTTAGATCGATATCGGACACTCATTGATTACAACCCCGCTGCAGCATCGATCATTCCGACACTTGCGAATAAAAAGGGAATTGGCTATAAAGTCGACGATATTTTCTCAGGAATCATCAAAGATTCAGCGTTCATTCAGTGGCTGCGCTCTCCGCAGGATCATTCGCAATATGATCTAATGTGGAAAAAGGAAAAAGACCAGTCCTGCTATTATCATCTGACCGCTTCGTCTCTATTTAATAAAAGAGGAGAGATCGAGGGCAGGCAAATAGTGATCAGTGATGTAACAGAGCAGCGTTTGCTGCAGGAAGAGCTGGAGCGTCGTGCGTATATCGATGGTTTGACGAATATTTTCAATCGTTCTTCTTTCATCGAACGAACGCAGCTGATTTTGGAAGAGGATGCGCAGGATACGGCGGTTATGCTGTTTGATATTGATTTCTTTAAACAAATTAATGACACACACGGACATCATATTGGAGATGAAGCACTGCGTCATGTTGTCTCTATTTGTCAGGAGCATTTACAAATGGATGATTTATTTGGACGATATGGGGGAGAAGAGTTTGCCATTTGTCTGCCTCATCAGTCATTTAAAGAGGCATGTCATATCGCGGAACAAATAAGACATTCGTTTGAAGCGAGTTTCTTTACGAATGATGAGGAAAAAGTGCGAGTGACAGCGAGCTTTGGAATTGCTCATACAGCCAATGATCCTTGTGTATTAGAAACACTTCTATTTGAAGCGGATCAGGCCTTGTATATGTCAAAACGCCAAGGACGGAACCGGATTTATGCATCAACTGGTAAGGGCCATGTGCTGTATCATGAGCAGGACCTCCCGAATTGACTGTTGTCCCGACATTCGATATGATAAACATAACATTTGAACGGTTTCCTAAAAGGGGAGTAGCTTTTACGGTCTGGTCGTCATTACAGAAACATTCGTTGTTTCTCGGTCATTCCGGCATGAACAATGTTAGCCAGACCTTTGCCTATCACACATGAGGCAAAGGTCTGGCTATTTTAAAGGTCTTTTTGCATCTGTGTGATATAGAGGGAAGCGGAACAAATGATGCTTTTAATCCTACAGATGAAAGGATGATCGATCTTGAAAAAATATGTGATGGCTTTCCTATTTTCCGGAACGCTTGTATTAAGCGGGTGCTCCGGCTTGCTTGATCAAGTCAACGATACAACGACATATGTCACTGAGGCAAATGACTATGTGACAGACATTCAGCAATTTATAGAGGACTTTCCAAAACTCGCTGAAGAAGCTGTGCAAAATGCCGCCAAAAAAGCAGAATTAACGCAGCAGCTTGAATCATTGAAGGCAGATATTCAAGATTTTAATGAAGTCACAGCGCCAAAAATGGCAGAAGACCTGCATGCACAAATCATTGAAAAAAATAAAGTGCTGTCAGAGGAAATCCAAACGTATTTACAGCAATTGAAAGCAGGCGATATCGATGTTGCCTCCATACTGGAGGATCAGCAGGGATTGATGAAACAGCTTCAACAATCCGTCAATCTTTTGCAGGATATCGAACAATTAACAAATTAGGACAAACATAGCTTTATATGCCGCATATCTTTGCCTTTTCCGGTGGAGATATGCTTTAATTTAAGTAATGACAAGTCATAATAGAAAAAAGGTGATCACACATGACAGAACATGAAGAACGACATATGGCTTCGCCAAGAGCCGAGAAGGAAAAAGATCATTTGATCAATCGTTTGAAACGAGTGGAAGGACAAGTTCGCGGGATTCAGCAAATGATTGAAAACGATCGTTACTGTATAGATGTTGTGAATCAAATTTCCGCAGTCAATGCGGCTTTGAAAAAAGTCAGTCTGCATTTGATGGAAAAGCATACACATCATTGCGTAGCAGATGCTATCAAGAGCGGCAATGGGGATGAAGCCATTGAAGAGTTAATGACGGTCTTTACGAAACTGACAAAATCGTAGCATTTATGTTTACATTGATACCCTACTAGGGTATAGTAAGTTGTAGAAAATGATTGATGGAGGCGATGAGAAGTGGAACAAGCAACACTTCAAGTGCAGGGCATGTCTTGTGGACATTGCGTGAAAGCAGTCGAAGGAAATGTAGGAGAATTAGCAGGTGTTGAATCTGTGAAAGTCCATTTAGACAAAGGACAGGTGGAGGTTTCATTTCACCCGGATCAAGTCACATTGCACCGTATCTCTGATGTGATTGAAGAACAGGGATATGATGTCGTATAAATGAACATACGTGCTGCATGACAGCACGTCTTTTTTTCAAAATATAATACCCCCATGGAGTATGTGGAGAGGTGAGATCAATGAAAAAGGAAATTGACTTTCAAATTACGGGGATGACCTGTGCTGCCTGTGCAGGCCGCATCGAAAAGGGATTGAACAGGCTGGAAGGTGTGGAGGATGCCAGTGTGAATTTGGCGCTTGAAACTTCCCATATCATCTACGAATCAGAGCAGTTAACACCAGATGATTTGAAGCGAAAAGTCCAATCTCTTGGTTACGATGTGGTGATAGAGAAAGCAGAATTTGATATAGAGGGAATGACTTGTGCGGCTTGTGCAAACCGAATCGAGAAAAAAATTAACCGAATGGACGGTGTCGATCACGGGTCTGTAAACTTTGCGCTAGAGACACTTCAGGTCACATATCATCCGGGCCAAACGTCTACAAATGATATAAAAGATGCAGTGCAGTCTATAGGGTATTCTTTAATTGAACCAGACGTAGATCAAGCAGAGGGAGGAAAAAAAGATCACCGCCAAGCAGCAATAGAGAAGCAGACGGCACGCTTTTTATTCTCAATGATTTTGTCACTGCCGCTTCTTTGGGCAATGGTCAGCCATTTTTCTTTCACATCCTTTATATGGCTGCCTGAAGCGTTCATGAATCCATGGGTTCAGCTGGCGTTAGCAGCGCCTGTGCAGTTTATTGTCGGCTGGCCATTTTATGTAGGCGCGTATAAGGCTTTAAGAAATAAAAGCGCCAATATGGATGTTCTTGTCGCACTTGGGACATCTGCCGCGTTTTTCTATAGTTTATATGAAAGCATCGAGTCAGCGATTCGAGGCACACACGAGGCAGCCCTCTATTATGAAACAAGTGCTGTCCTCATTACATTGATCGTGCTCGGAAAATTAATGGAAGCAAGAGCAAAAGGAAGATCATCAGAAGCGATTCAAAAGCTGATGGGCTTACAAGCGAAAGAAGCGGTTATCGAACGAGATGGCAAACAGATGACTGTGCCTATTTCTGACGTGAAAGTGAATGATCTTGTGTTTGTCAAACCGGGTGAAAAAGTGCCGGTAGATGGAGAGATCATAGAGGGGACAACCGCAATAGATGAGTCCATGATTACAGGAGAAAGCCTGCCTGTTGATAAAACAGCAGGAGATATGGTCATCGGAGCAACGATCAATAAAAATGGATTCATCAAAATAAAAGCGACAAAAGTCGGAAAAGAGACGGCGCTTTCCCAGATTATCCGAGTCGTAGAACAAGCGCAGGGCTCAAAAGCACCGATTCAAAGAATGGCAGATCAAATATCAGGGATATTTGTGCCCATCGTTGTAGGAATTGCTGTGCTCACATTCCTCATATGGTTTTTCTTTGTCGACCCTGGGAATGTGACGTCAGCACTTGAAACCTTTATAGCCGTCATTGTTATCGCATGTCCATGTGCGCTCGGACTTGCTACACCTACCTCTATTATGGCTGGCAGCGGCCGCGCGGCTGAATCAGGCATTCTGTTTAAAGGCGGAGAGCATTTAGAAGTGACTCAATCACTCGACACGGTGGTGTTAGATAAAACAGGAACTGTGACAAAAGGGGAGCCGAGTCTGACAGATGTGTTGGCATACGCGAATTGGACAGAAGATGCGGTGCTGCAACTAGCAGGATCGGCAGAACAGCAGTCGGAACACCCGCTTGCCCGAGCGATCACAGATGGAATGAAGGAACAAGGTCTTGAAGCAGTCGGAGTTGAAGCCTTCCAAGCAGATCCAGGTCATGGAATTGAAGCAAATGCCGCAGGACACAAGCTTTTAATTGGAACGCGTAAGCTATTACAGAAACATCATATCCCATATGATCAAGTCGAATCATCCGTCACAACGCTGGAGGAGCAAGGAAAAACGGCTATGCTTGTCGCGATTGACGGCGAAGTCGCTGGCATTGTCGCGGTCGCAGATACGATCAAATCATCCTCTCATCAAGCCATCGCTCGTCTGAAAGAGCAGGGGATTCACGTTGTGATGATGACAGGTGATAATAAACTAACAGCAGAGGCGATTGCGAAACAGGCAGGCATTGATCATGTCATTGCTGAAGTGCTGCCTGAAGAAAAAGCGGCTCATATTGCAGCGCTTCAGAAACAAGGAAAAAAAGTCGCCATGGTCGGAGACGGTATCAATGATGCCCCAGCTCTTGCAACAGCGAATATTGGGATGGCTGTGGGAACAGGGACAGACGTTGCCATGGAAGCAGCAGATATTACGCTCATGACAGGAGATCTCCATGCGATTGCAGATGCGCTGGAATTTAGTCAAAAAACAATGAGAAACATTAAGCAAAATTTATTTTGGGCGCTTGCCTATAACTGTATTGGGATACCGATCGCTGCATTTGGTTTCCTTGCGCCATGGCTTGCAGGAGCGGCAATGGCCTTTAGCTCCGTGTCCGTTGTGCTGAATGCGCTCAGATTGCAGCGATTGAAGCCAGTCAGAGAAGGAGTGGCAGAATGAAGATGAATGTCAAATGGGTTTGGACGATTAGTGCATTGTTCTACGTTGTTCTTGTCCTCATTGGATATGCGATGTACGATAGATTTTCTACACAACAAGATACACCAAGTGAACAAATGCAAAATCATTAAGACTTCGCCAAAAGCGAAGTCTTTTTTTAACAATATTGTGGAAAACCCACCTTTTTAAAGATTTTTCATAAAAAATTCACTTCTTTTTGTTCCTTTTTGTCGTTTTTTGTAGGTTCGTCGTTAAGATGCGATTAAGCAACAAAGAAAGCGTTATCAAAAAAAGGGGGTTCACGTATGAAAAAGTTAGGGTTAGCTTCTCAAATACTCATTGCACTTGTTCTGGGTGTTGTCGTGGGAGCGCTGTTTTATCAAAATGAAACCGTTATTAATGTGTTAACGCCGATTGGCGATATATTCATCCATTTAATTAAAATGATCGTTCTTCCAATTGTTATTGCTGCATTGATTGTAGCAGTTGCAGGTGTAGGCGATATGAAAACGATCGGAAGACTCGGCGGAAAGACCATTCTTTACTTCGAGATTGTGACAACGATTGCATTAGCAGTTGGACTGCTTGCAGCAAACGTCTTCCATCCTGGTACAGGAATTGATATGAGCAACATGGAGAAAGGCGATATCTCTAAATATGAAGAGACATCTAAGGCTTCTTCTGAAAAAGCGACTTTCTCTGAAACGTTGGTTCATCTTGTACCAACAAACGTTTTCCAATCTATTGCAGAAGGTGATCTATTACCAACCATCTTCTTTACAGTCTTATTCGGATTAGGAATTGCCGCAGTAGGAGATAAAGGAAAACCAGTATTAGGATTCTTTGAGGGTATACTCGAAGCCATGTTCTGGGTGACCAATAAAGTGATGAAGTTTGCACCATTTGGTGTATTCGCGCTCATCAGTGTGACGGTGATCAAATTCGGGGTCGGAGCGCTTCTCCCGCTAGGTAAACTGGTACTTGTCGTTTACGGTACAATGGCATTCTTCGTCATTGTTGTACTTGGCATTATTGCTAAAATGGCTGGAACAAGCGTCTTTACACTATTTAGAGTATTAAAAGAAGAAATCATTCTTGCATTCTCAACAGCAAGTTCAGAAGCTGTACTGCCTAGATTAATGGACAAAATGGAGAAGTTCGGCTGCCCGAAAGCGATCACGTCGTTCGTTATTCCAACAGGCTATACCTTTAACCTAGATGGAAGTGCCATCTATCAATCCATTGCTGCGATATTTGTTGCACAAATGTACGGCATGCCGCTTTCCATCTATGAGCAAATTACGTTACTATTAATTTTAATGCTGACATCTAAAGGAATGGCTGGTGTACCAGGTGCATCGATCGTTGTTGTCATCACAACTCTTGGTGCTATGGGACTGCCGCTTGAAGGACTTGCCTTCATCGTTGGGATCGACCGACTTCTTGACATGGTTCGCACAACAGTGAACGTATTTGGTAACTCACTTGCAGCCATTGTCATGTCTAAGTGGGAAAAAGTATTTGATCAAGAGAAATCGAAGAAGTATATTGAGGAATTGAAACAACAAACAAAAGCAGCGTAAAAAAGGAGATCTTTTCAAATGACGAAGCTACAGGACAAGCAAGTTCGAATCGAACGAGACTTTCTAGGTGAAAAGGAAGTAGACACTCAAGCATATTATGGAATTCAAACATTACGTGCAGTGGAGAACTTTCCAATTACAGGCTACCGTATTCATGAGGAACTCATCAAAGCATTAGGGATTGTCAAAAAGGCAGCCGCACTTGCAAATATGGATACACAGCGACTATATTCTGGCCTTGGAGAAAAAATTGTTGAAGCGGCAGATGAGGTCATCGAAGGAAAATGGAACAATCAATTTATTGTCGATCCAATTCAAGGCGGGGCTGGCACTTCAATGAATATGAATGCCAATGAAGTCATTGCAAACAGAGCGCTTGAACTACTAGGAAAGGAAAAAGGCGCTTATACTGAGCTAAGTCCAAACACGCATGTGAATATGTCGCAGTCAACAAACGACGTTTTCCCAACAGCGATTCATATTTCAACATTGAATATGATTGAAAAACTACTTTATACGATGGAAAACATGCATCAAGTCATGACTGAAAAAGCGCAGGAATTCGATCATGTCATCAAAATGGGACGTACGCATCTTCAGGACGCTGTTCCAATCAGACTTGGACAAGAGTTTAGTGCGTATGCAAAAGTTCTTGCTCGTGATATTAAACGTATCAAGCAGTCTAGACAGCATTTATATGAAGTCAATATGGGTGCAACAGCAGTCGGAACTGGATTGAATGCAGATCCTAAATATATTCGCCAAGTGGTTGGCTATCTATCTGACATTAGCGGATTACCGTTAGTTGGTGCTGAAGATTTAGTCGATGCAACGCAAAATACAGATGCTTATACAGAAGTATCTGCTGCGCTTAAAGTATGTATGATGAACATGTCCAAAATGGCGAACGATATTCGTCTGATGGCTTCTGGTCCAAGAGCAGGCTTTGGTGAGCTGCACTTGCCGCCGAGACAGCCAGGTTCATCTATCATGCCAGGGAAAGTCAATCCAGTTATGCCTGAGGTCATGAACCAAGTGGCTTTCCAAGTCATTGGGAACGATCACACAATCTGTCTTGCATCAGAGGCTGGCCAGCTTGAACTGAACGTTATGGAACCAGTGTTGGTGTTCAACCTGCTTCAATCTCTCAGCATGATGAAAAATGTATTCGAGTCCTTTGTGGACAACTGCTTGCGTGACCTAAAAGCAGATGAATCTAGATTAAAAGAATATGTAGAAAAGAGTGCCGGTGTCATGACGGCGGTGAACCCGCATATTGGTTATGAAGCGGCTGCACGAATTGCAAGAGAAGCCATTCTTACAGGCGCATCTGTACGTGAGCTTTGTCTGCAAAATGATGTGTTAACAGAGGAAGAGCTTGATGTCATCTTAAATCCTTTTGAAATGACAAAACCAGGTATTGCTGGCGCATCACTTTTAGAAAAAGATCGTTTAGAAGATTAAGCGGCATCATGAGAAGCGCACACCGGCAAAGTTCCGGTGTGCGCTTTTTCATGAAGGTTTGTTTTTCTTTAGCTCACATAGTATACTATCGTCAATTATTAGGGATGTGACTGCGTTTGAATCTACTAAAAAAATGGCTGAATACAGAGCCTTATTTAATTGTGCTGCTCATTGTACTGACGCCGATTGGCGGAGAGTTTAAATTTTATCCATTTGAGGACAGCTTTCGGGTCAGCTTTGGAACCGTTGTCTTTTTCTTTATCCTGCTTCAAATGAAAAGATTTCCTGCATGGGCAAGCGGCATCATCGCTGGGATATCTGTTTTTGCGTTTCGCGTGCTGCTTGATACAGCCGTGACAGGGCATCTTCCGCTGGAAGAGGCGGTTTCATTAAGATTTCCTTCCCTGCTTTATTATGTCGTCTATGGCACACTCTTTTATTTATTGAAGGTCAGACGTTTCCGTGATCAGCCTTGGCTGATTGGAGCAACAGGTATCATCATGGAGCTGTGCGCAAGCGTTGTTGAGATCATCGCACTTCGAGGCACCATGGATGAAATTTTAACGGGGCGGACGCTGTTTCAATTATTTGTTTTGGCGATTTTCAGAAGCTTTTTCGTGTTGGCTTGTTATACAATGATTCGTTTATATGAAGAGCAGGCGAGAGAGCGTCAGATGAAAAAGGAAAAGGAACATCTGCTGATGCTCCTGTCTAACCTTTACACGGAATCTACATATTTTCATAAAACACTCGCACATGCTGAGCACATTACGGCTACATCCTATCAATTGTATCAATCTCTTCACCACGCAAAGGATGCAGAATCATTGGATTTGAAAAAGCTCGGTAAAACCGCCTTGCAAATTGCAGGAGAGGTGCATGAAATCAAAAAGGATAACCAGCGGATTTTTTCTGCCTTATCAAAGCTGATTCATGAGGAAAATTTCCAGGCTTATGAGAGTCCTTCTCATATCGCTGGGCTTGTCATTCGCATTCATGAAAATTATGCTGAATCTCTTAAAAAAAACATTGTCTTTCATTATGATGAAGATGGGCAGCACCCCGCCTATCACGTGTATACCATTCTATCTTTGTTAAATAACATCGTATCCAACGCTGTTGAAGCCATTCCTGTAGATGGAGAAGTGTCACTTTCTATTTCACAGAAAGAGAACCAGGTGATTTTTCAAATCAGCGACAACGGGCCTGGCATAAAAGAACGTAATCATCATGTTATTTTTAAACCGGGTTTCACTTTAAAATACGACCAGGTTGGGAATCCATCGAGCGGTATCGGGCTTGCGTATGTAAAGGATACAGCGGAGAAGCTTGGCGGAAGTGTTGAGATGAAGAGTATCCCAAATAAGCAAACAATTTTCACATTAACGATACCAGTAGATCAAGTCAGTAGAAAAGAGGGGATTGGGAGATGAGATTTTTTATTGTTGATGATGATGAAGCCGTTCGTTCTTCACTGGCTCAGCTCATTGAAGATGAAGAGCTTGGTATTGTGGCCGGAGAAGCAGAGGATGGCGCTGAGTTAACAGCCAGCTACTTAAATGATTTGCACATTGATATTTTATGTATTGATCTATTGATGCCGGAAAGAGACGGGCTTGAAACGATTCGAGCAATCAAGGATGAGTTTCACGGGAAATATTTAATGCTGTCACAGGTTGAAACAAAGGAATTAATCGGACAGGCGTATACGCTTGGCGTCGAGTATTATGTGACAAAGCCGATCAATCGTGTAGAGGTCTTAAGCGTCCTCCATCTCATGATTGAACGTCTTCATTTAGAGCATTCAATTGAAAATATTCAGCACTCGCTTAAATCAGTCATGCAATTTCAGCAGCGCGGTCAGACGAAAACGAAGCAGCGGGGGAAAAGTCTTGCAGAGGCAGGGCAGTTTTTGCTGGCGGAGCTTGGTATTGTTGGTGAGAAGGGGTCTAAAGATTTATTAGATATGATTCTGTTTACAGACCAGTATTTAGCGCTGCATGCTGATCATCATGATTCCTTTCCTTCTTTAAAGATCATTTTCACTGGGATTACGGAGGATAAATTAAGTGAGCCCTACACATCGGCAGACATCGCAAGAGAAGCAAAGGCAGCCGAGCAGCGGGTAAGACGTGCGATCAACCAATCATTGAAACATATCGCATCACTTGGGCTAACCGATTTTTCCCATCCAACATTTGAAAATTACGCATCAAAATTTTTCGATTTCACCATCGTGCGAAAGAAAATGAG